>CAYNNP010000005.1:0-67742 GCA_964398215.1 uncultured Pirellulaceae bacterium
GGAAGCGTTCGTTGGGGTTGTTGCCGTTGAGGTATTCTTCGCGTGGCACTTGAACCTTGGGCCATTTACTTGGACGGACTCGGACGACCCGGCCGGGGCGGATGCCTTCGATGATCAGGTCGGTCTTAAACCGAATTTGGATGCCACTGCTGGCCAAAGGATGCTCGCCTTGGAGTTCTACGACTTCGGTGATCGGACCCTTGCATGCCATGTGCGCCGGTCCATAAGCGCCATGGGTGTGTTTCAATGTATTCTCGACTGAATTCATTAGCCCCGAGGCACCCTCTTTAAATTCGGCATACAGAGAATCGTCCATCCCTCCGAACAGGGTTGCGGTCACCGTTGCGTTGCCGAATTTGCCGTACTGAACGTCATCCACCCTGGCGGGCATCCAGCGACTGCGAATGAATGCCTTGTGTGTTTCGGTTTGATTTTCGGCGGCGCGCTGGATCGATGCGTCGTCTAGCCAGATGTCCGAAATGTGAAATTGAGTGAAAACGCCGTCGGTCGTCGGTTTCCAAGTGATGCCAAGCAGAACGGATTGATCATCCAACGTTTTCTTGCCGGTCTCTGGCCAGATGTTCTCCGCGATTAAGTCCTTGACTCCCAGGCGCTCACGTCCGCGCCAGATCCGAATGGCCGCATCGAAGGTCATGGTTTCTTTGGTGGCGTTTGCGCTTTTGACTTCCTTTGCTTCGCGACGCGCGACGATCATGCCGGCGTTGTTTTTTATATCCACTTCCATCAGTTTCCAAACCAATCCACTGCGCACACAGTGGCTCGGTTCGTCTTCCAGAAGTAATACATGGTTTTCGGCTGGGAAGATTCCTGTGCCTCGATAGTGATTCGCGTCTTTGTCTTTATTGTCTACGGGCAAGACGGGAACCGACGAGATTTTGGGATCCGGCGGAAGGAACCCATGCACATGCAGTACCGTGCCCAGCGGTACATCGCGAAGATCACCAGGAGCATTGTGATAACGGACCATGCCATAAGGAAGCATGGCGAAAGGATGCGGGTCGTTCCTGAAAAATTTGCCTTCTCCTTGCACGCGTACGCTTCCGCGACGGTTGGCGTGGTCTACAAAGACCAGTTCACCTCGATAGCGATGCGCGTTTTCGAGAGCCGGAAATTCTCCAGGCTTGGGGCGAAGCGGTTCGTCGGCAACTACCGTGCAAAACGATGCGAATAGCAACAGCCAGACGCTGAGCGGTCCTGAAATTACATTGTCCAATCCTGGCGCGCGGCGCGAGCAAGGGAGCTTCAAAATTGGCTGCTTCATAGCTCAATCACCCTGTTACTATCGCCAAACGAATCCGTCTGAACGCCCATGCGTTGGGCCATCAACAGCAGCAGGTTACTCATGTGGGCGTCTGTGTTCGCCGGGCGGCTGCAAAGTCGGTAATGGTCGCCGGGTTTGTCCAGTGTGTAACCATCGAAGTGGCCTTGATTGAAGTCGAGATGCTTGCCGTGCTTTAGGCCAATGTCCGTACCACCGGCTAGCACGAGCGGCAAGTTGGCGTTGCCGTGGCTGTGCCCATAGGACATTCCGCTGCCAAACAGCGCCATCGTGCTGCCAAGCAGTGGCTTGCCGTTGAGATCCTTTGTTTCTTCAAGCCGCGAGATGAAGTAGCCGAACTGCTCGATGGCGAACGTGTCGTAGTTGGTTAGTTTTTCCATGTAACCTTCATCGCCACCGTGGTGGCTGAGCTGATGTCGCGACTCGGTGATTCCAATTTCAGGGATGGAAAACGCATCGCCTTCGCCGCCCAGGCTGAACGTGGCCACGCGGGTCACGTCGGTCTGAAAGGCGAGCACCATCAGGTCATAGACCGTGCGGAAATAATCACCCGCCTGATTTTTGGAAACGTCACGATCGGTGCGTTTGCGATCCGCAGCAGAGATCTCTGGCAGCGGTGTATCCAGCCACGTATCGGCTCTTCGCGTGCGAATCTCTGCTTCGCGAACTGAGCTGAGGTATTGATCAAGGCGACCTTTGTCGGCAGCGCCCATTTTCTGTTCAAGTCGTCGGACTTCAGCAAGGTTGTCATCAAGGACACTGGCTTTGCGTCGCAAGGCCTTGCGCTGCGACGCGATGCCGCCCTTGGGTTCTTCGAACAACGACGCGAAAATCTGACTGCAACGACGCATCGCTGGAAGCTGAACGCCATCTGTATTCCAAGCGAGCGAGCCTCCCGTCAAAGCAATTTCTATGGAAGGGTAACGAGTATGCTGTCCGGTGACTTCAGCCATTTTTTGGTCCAACGAGATGCTGTTGCGGTGCGCAGCGCCGATTGTTGCACCGGTCAGCCAGACGTCGATGCAGTTGTGATGATGGCCAATGCTTCCCGGATGATGCAGACCGCTGACAGGAGTGATGACTTGGCGATGCTTTTCAAGAGGCTTTAGTGACCGCGAAAACCGATAGTCCTTGCCCGGCGTCGTGATCTGATAATTCAGAGAGTGAACACCGTTGGCCAAATAGATGAACGCACTGCGCCGAGGCGTTTCGGTTTGATGCTCGGCGGCGCCCAGCGGGACCATGCATTCCAAAAACGGAAGCGAAATACATGTGCCCATCGCACGCAGAGCGTGGCGGCGGCTGATCAGCCAACGTTGGGAAAGGTAGTTCATGTTCGCAGTTCCTAGTGCTGCAGGTAGTTTGCGTTGCATATTTTTGTGAGCCGCTGGCGCTAGCCACGGGCCTCGAAGCGTTGCGTTATCACCACAAGGCCCGCGGCTAGCGCCGTCGGCTCAGTTCGAGGTTTAAGTGACTGCCACTCAACGTTTCCTTATCAGTTCCGATAGTGCCACCGCACGTACGATGTCTTTCACTCGATACTCATTCTTCTTCGCCTCATCTGCGATCGACTTCAAGTCATCCTCGTCATCCACTGTCAAGACACGACGAAGTGCGTAAGTGCAAAGGTGTTCGATGAACGCTCTTGCGACTTCATCGCGGTCGTCAAGTAGCAACGCTTTGAACTCAATCGAATCGGTAAATGTTCGACCGTCGGGCATTGTGCCAGAGGCGTCCACCGGCGGTTCGTCACCCACGCCGGTTGGAACGCGCTCGTGAGTGCGCCACTTACCAATCGCGTCGTATTGGTCAAACGCCAATCCCAATGGATCAATCGTGCGATGGCAGGCAGCACAACTCGCGTTCTTTGCGTGTGCTTCGATTCTTGATCGGACCGTTATCTTGTTGCCCTTGGGAGGCACGGGCTCAATCGGATCGACATTGGCCGGCGGCGACGGTGGTGTCCTGTTAAAAATTGTTTCACTGATCCAGACGCCACGGTGGACCGGGCGGTGGCGTGTGCCATCTGAAGTCAGCCCAAGCACGGCGCCCATCGTTAGCAGACCGCCGCGATGATCTTTGGGCTTAAGTGTGACACGCTGAAAGTCGCCCGTCTTCGGTTCCGGCAATCCGTAGAAATCACATAGCCTCGCGTTGGCCATCGTCCAGTCGGAATCCAGGAATCCGTCGATGGGCAAATTCTTGACAAGCATCTCGCGGAAATACTCGACCGGCTCGGCTCGCAAACTGGTCTCGAGCCAGTCGTCGTAACCGGGATACAATTTTTGGTCCGGCGGGAACATGCCAACGCGATGAAGTTGCAGCCACTGTCGCGAGAAGTCGTCAATGAAACGGTTGATGCGGCTGTCCGTCAACATGCGGTCGACTTGTTTCTTAAGGTCTTCGCCGCGCAGACGTTCCGCCTTCGCCGCACCGAACAGCGTATCGTCGGGCATCGAACTCCAGAGGAAATACGATAACCGTGAAGCGAGTTCCGAGTCCGTCAGTTGTCTACGGCCATCGGGATCGCCTTCGACGAGATAGATGAAGTTTCTGGACGTCAGCACGCTCTGCATCGCGAGTCGATAAGCATCGCTTGGCTTTTCACCGGCTGCACATTCGGCGCGGTAAGTTTCCAGGTAGTCTTTCAGCTCCGCCGTTTGCACGGGTCGTCGCCAAGCTCTTTCGGCGAAGCGGCGCAAGTGCTGTGCGACCGATTCTGGCGCTGCATCATCAGGCGGTAAAACACCTTTTCGCAGAGCTTTTTCCGGCTCTGATACCAGCGGTCCTTCCCATTCGATCCAGTCCAATAGCACGGTAGAAAAGATACCATTGCCTTTGTCATCAAACATCTGCGGCGCGTTTGGATTCAGCAGCACTGTCTCGCTACTGTGCGTAAAGACATAGCCGCTACCCGCCATCACATTGCGGAATGCGGCTCCTCCTCTTCGGTCGACGCGATCGGTGGCCACCACGCAGAAATGTAAACTGGTCGGCATCTCCAGAAACACTTCGAATTCATAAACCTGCGGATCGTCTTCTGGCGCCGTGATGTCAAATTCGACGATGCCGTCAACAGTCTCCTCGCTCGTCCGCTTGCCAATGCTAAGGTGGGCTGGCTGTCCATCGATTGGGCGAATTCCGCTGGCTTGAAGACGCAGTCGATAGAGCCCACTGTGTTCAGGGCCAGTTCTTCCAAACCAATTGGGCGAAAGTGCAGGTTGAGTCCGACCTGGAAAATGCAGAAAACGCAACGGCCGCTTGATACCGAAACGGTCCAGCAACTCTTGCTGTTGCTTTCCACCACGATAACGCAACTCCGCAGCTGTCTTGCGAACTTTGCGAGTCTCGACGGACTTTGCAGGAAAAGCACGATCAAGCACAGTCCCAGCCGCACGATAATAGCGATCCATGTGCGACGGTGACAGTGAAAGCTGCAACCCGATGCGTTCATACCCGTGCCACAGTGTGTCCTCGTTCAGTTCGCCCGGTTTGGCTGGATCGTAGCGCGCACCAAGCAAATCATAGACCGTATTGCGATATTCTTTTCGGCTGAGTCGATAATGTGCCACCGTCGGCCGTGCGGCCATCCGCGCCGCCCGTCCATCACGAATTCGCGAATCAAGTTGCCCAACGACTGCGGCAATCTCATCGACCGTCGGCTGAGGTTGGTCTTCTGGCGGCATCTCACCAGAGTTAATTCGCTCCACGATCTCGGCCCACAGGTGCCCATCGGTTCCGGCTTTAAAATCGCGTGACAGTTGATCGATCCGCAATTCACGCTCGGCCTCTGTTGCTCCGTGACAACGAACACAGTGCTTTGTCAGAAACGCTTCATACTGCTCCTCTGCCAAAACGCAGTTCATGACCATCAGATTGACCATGCACCAGGCAGCAACAACCGACGCAGCTACTTGCATCGGATTCAATCTTTTCAAAGCAGACGGGAATTTCTTCATTCTAAACGCTGTCGACTTGGGCATGCCAAAATGGGACGACAGCTATTATAGACAAATCTCACCGCTCAAATGAGGAAGCCGTGGATTGCACAAAACCAGTTATCCGGCGAGTGTATCGGCGTCCAAATTGTGCAACACCTGCCGTGTTTCCATGAGAAGTTTGCCGAGCATGTTCTGGCCACCGCCGAGCTTCCCGCAGCCCCAGAAATAGTCTGTTGGGGCATTTTCGATCAGTTCTTCGTTGCCGGTAGCCAAAAGCGCATCACGCAAGTCGGTATGAGTTGTGAATTTGGCCATCAGTGCATCGCGCATTATTTCAACCTTCACGTCCTCCCAGTCAGAGCGAAGCGGAAGTTTACGGGTTTGCCCAAGGTCCTTGGCTTCTTTGGGAGTGCGTGAGACACGGATACGTTCTTCGTGGTCTGAACCAGCGAACTTCTGCGCTTGGAAATAGTGTTCGACGGTGGGCCAGTATCGGTCTCCCAAGTTGAATCCGTGTGCCGAGAAGTTGCACAGGAATCCGTATTCGTCGGAGGGAACGTAGAAGGAGATCATCGGTCAAGCTCTGTATGGGTTGGATATGAGCGAGACACTGAAGTTGGTAGTAGGTTCGGTACGAGTCCGACCAAAAGCAAAGCACATCGCCAAACGACGAAGGCGATCCCGAACGGACTTTGTGTTATGTCTCAGTTAGATGACCGCCGAATCGTCAATAGGCTGTCCACCGGCGGCTCGCAATCGGGACTCGATCGTGGATGACAGGCGAAAGTCCGAGGCGATACGAGCTAGGTTCCAGAATCGCCGTAGATCAGGGCAAACTGTAACGACAAGGCGATCAGGCATTTGGTTATGTTCGCCAATCGCAAGTAGAACACGAGCGCGCGACCGGTTGATGGTGAATCGCGACCAGCTTGCGTCAGAACTGGAGACAGTTTTGGGCGAATAGTCAGAAACCACAACGCCTGAATTGCAGGAGACTGCTGCCAACAGCATCGCTTCGTCACCGCGATTAAAGAGCAATTGAGCCATTGCAGAAACTGTTGCCCGACGGAAGGGTTCGAAAAGAAAAACGACTCTCCCAGAGATGGAAGAGCCGAATGTTTGTCCGCAAGATTGTTATTTAACCACCTGAAGCTTAGTGGGTTTCACCCATTTGAACTTCCCATCTTCTTTGATGATTTCTCCCTCCAGCGCGAGTTTGACGCCATCGAAACGGGTCTTGTAAATCGCTGGATACATTTGGTGGGCACTTTCAACAACGATAACGCTATCGCCGGAGTGTATTGCCAATCCAAGTTCCTCTGGATCTTGAATCGGCTCGACGCCGTACTCGCAACCTGCACAAGCACTGGTACCTTCTACACTAACCCAACGTCGTTGCTTTTCGCTGGCAGACCTTCAGCGTCCTGCACCAACATACTTTGTAGTGTTGGTCAAGAACATTTGACGCTGCTTGTCACTTGGGAAAAGGTAACGCAGTCCGTTATGGACAGCGGTGAACTCTGGGCTGCCGGGTTGAGCCTTGCCCATTTCAACTTGGCAGACTACGCAGTTTCCGTTGGCTGCCAAGTCCGTGTTGTCGTACTTGCTCGGGTTAGCAACATACTCGCTCTTCTCCTTTGCACTTGGAAACAAGTACAATCGGCCGTTACGAGTCGCAGCATGGTGCACGGTTCCGGCGACTCGCTTGTTCATATTCGCATAGCAAAGAATGCAATCGCCACCCAGGGCTGGTACGTACTTGGCAGGGTTAGCCATGAACGCCTTCATCGGTTTCTCACCAGGGAAGTAATACACTTTGCCATCGTAAGTGGACTGGAACTGGCTTGATCCTTTTACCCACTTGCCCATGTCGGTGATGCATACAGGGCAGAAACCTGACATCGCGAGAGTCGCAGTTGGTGCACTCATGGTTTTTGTTGTACTTCCCATCGCTGGAGCCGCACTCGGCGCCACAGTTCTGGTCGGAACAGCTCTCGCAGTACCTCTGGTTGCTGGCATAGCCTTTGAACCTGATTGTGCGAATGCAGTGGTAGATGTAACGGCTGCTGCCAACAAAAGGCAGGCAAATAGGCGTGTTGGGAACTTTGGCATAACTGAATCCTAATGCGAGGACAATTGAGCGGGTAAACGATGTGGGATATTGGATGCATTTCGCATCCGGTGCAAGTTAATAATGGCCGTCTCTATTTAGATTCCGCCAAGAAGTTTCACGGGGATGTGGACACTTCAACGCTGGGCATTGAGGCCCCAATCATAGTCTAAAAACGCGACCTTTGTTCCGGCGGTCCGTGCAGCTTGCTGTGAGCTTGCAGGCAGCCACGGGGCGATTCGAGCAAGTTGTTGTGCTTTGGTCGCTCCAAAGTCTCCTCCAAACCAATCCATGATCGCTGAGAGGTACAGCTTGTTGCTATTGGGATCGTGCTTGAAGTTGTGTGGACGAGAAAAGAAGTCCTTGGTATTGACTTCGAGTTGCTGTTCCATTTTGCTGGCGACGAACGCCTCGTTCAGCAAACGGGGGCATCCTTTCGATGCGCAAACTATCGCAAAGTGAATTCGCGGTTCACTCATTTTACGAAGAATCTTGTGCTCCATTGAGTCCAGCGAAAACGGTTTGCCGCCGACCATCAATTGAAGATCATGCCAAATGTTGTATCCAACGACTTTCGCAGTGTGATTGCGAATGCTGGTCGTCGGATACTTTTGCAAGATCCCATGCACGGTGACTGCATTGTATGCGTTGATCCAAAACGCCAGCTTGGCTTCTCGCGTTGCTGCAACATCCGCATTGGCTGTTGAAAGGTGGTTCAGGTATGCATTGAGTTTGGCTTTGTCGGCCGCATTGGCGTGAAAGCCGCGGTAGTCAACCATGCCATCTTTGTCGACGTAGCGTTTCAGCAAGGCATCCCACACGGTGTGGTCGATTTTGTCGATCGAAACTGACGCGGCAGAACGGACGCCAACATAAACTGGTGCTCCTGCTTTCAGACTGTGGCTACCAAAAACACTGATCACGGCGATTAGTGAAAGTGCGACCGTTGGCAATTGAATTTTTAATGACATGACTCATATCCGTTGATTGTCGATTCGGGTGCTTGTTTGGTGAACTGTCTTTTTGTTGGACAGTTTTAATTGAAAGCAGTGCAGGATTGTTTTTTCCGAAAAAACAGCAGCACGTCTACCAATTCAATGATTGTTGCTTCAAATCATCCGCCGCTTTCGAGCCTCAGTGCCATGGGATCAACCGCTGGCACTTTGGCAGGTTTACTAAGTGATTGTTGGTGAATTCGAATCAAACCTGGAAGCCACCGGATGGTGACTTCCTGGCTGCACCAATTTGAGCTTTATACCAAGTCGCTAAGAACCTGATCAACAGCTTCTTCAAGTGAATCGTCCTCCGGGTCGTCCACAATCGAATCAACGATTACTGGGTTCACACCGCGTACAAAATCATGCGATCCGAACAGCTGGTCAGCTTTCGATTCCTCGCTCAAAACACTGACCTGTGGCGTTTCTAGAACCTCAATCTGTTCCCTTTCGATCAGTTCACCCTGGGCAAACTGCTCCAGCTGTTGAGTCAGCAATTCGTTGATCACTAGCAAAACATCCAGCGACGTGATCGTCAAACTTCCGTTGACATCGTAGAAGTTTGGCCCACGCTCACCAGGCTGGACGTCAATGACTGTGCCGTTACCGTCGGCCAATCGGTTGATGATCAACAACGCATCCAAGGCCGTGACCTCACCATTCGCATTCACATCATCGAAATCGAAGGGATTCTGCAGATTGCTTGCAACAACAGTCACATCGACAGCGGTGTCAATTCCACGCCGCCCTTGAGAATCAGCAACGCTGTAATCAAAGGAGTCCGAACCAATGAATCCAATGTTGGGAGTGTAGAGAATAGAACCATCTGCTTGCAGTTCTGCGATCCCATTGGATGGGCCGGACTCGATTCGCACCGAAGTCGGATCTGCGTTGGCGGTATCGTTTGCCAATACTGCGATCGTGACCGGGTTATCCACAAACGTGCCAGCAATATCACCAGCTGTCGCCGGCGCCTCCCCAACATCCAAAGTAACCAAAGCCTCTTCGCTTTGTTGACCAAGTTCATCTGCAACGGTGTACCTAAAGGCATCCGGACCCAGGAAACCGGCTTCTGGAACGTATGTAAGAGTTCCGTCTTGTTGCAAAGTCAGGGCACCATTCTGTGGTTGTAGCGTGATGATGATTGATGATGGGTCAATCGTTCCATCAACATCCACATCGTTGCTGAATAGATCTAGCGTGGATACGGCATCTGATGCAACCAGCAACTGATCTGGCGTCAGCAGTGGCGCGTCATTCACACCCTCAATGGTCAGTATCACATTTGCCGTTGGCGGGTTGGGGCTGTTGGAACTATCGATGACACCGTAACTAAAGCTATCTACGACTGACTCTCCTGGCGACAGTTCCTGGAGAGTTGGCGCGGTGCTTGGGTCATAGGTGATCTGATTGGTGGTCGAATCAAACGTGACGGTCGCACCCAAACTGGAGATTTGCTGCGGCGGCATGCTGATCGTCAAGAATTCAGCAGGGTTGCTTGCCAAATCAGGATCAAGATCGTTGGACAACAGGTCAGCAGCATCGATCGTAAGAACCGTATCTTCATCGGTGTTGATAAAGTCATCTGCAGGAACTGGAACATCAGATATTTCATTGATAGTTATGTCCAATGTTGCCGGAGCAGATTGGCCTCCCAGCGAATCAATCGCCGTAACAACAATGGATACGCTTCCGCTTGCGTCCGGAGCTGCTGTGAATGTAAGCGTTCCGTCGGCCGCGATTGCAGGCCCAGCAGAAAACAGACTTTCTCCGCCCGGAGGAACAGCCAAAGTAAACTCAGTAATTGTCTGCTCAGTTTCTTCACCAATGCCGGGCGAAATATTAGTAGCCCATACAGTGGAGAACGCCCCGCTGTCTTCGTCAACGACCACTGGGCTACCGGCTGTAAACGTTGGTGGGTCATTGTCTGGATTGACCGTAACAGTAAACGTGTGAGTCACCGAGTTGAGATCACCATTGGCTGGATCATTTGGGCCATCGTCAGTGAAGGTTGCCACGTAAGTAGCGACCCCATTCTGGACTCCAGTCGTTTCCAAATTCAGCGTCGCATTGCTACCAGAAATCTCCACGGTCGGAGTTCCAGTCAAGATGCTTGGGTCGCCGCTATCAAACGCAATGTCAATTGATACGCTCTGGCTGTTCAGTTCGTCCTGGGCACCAATTGGTCCAGCTAAGATGCCGTTGACCCAAGCTGGAATCGACAAGACGCCTTGGTCTTCCTGGACAACGATATCGTCACCACCGCTGAATACCGGAGCATCATTCACTGGCAAAACTTCGACGATTACTGTTACGTCTGTCGTGGCCGGATCGTCAAACCCAACACCACCGGTCCCCAAGTTCACGGACTGACCGTTGTCGACTATTTGATACACGAACTGGTCGGTGCCTACGAAGTGATCATTTCTTTCGTAACGATAGTGTGTGATATCGCCATTGCCGTCAGTGACGGGCACCAACGTGGCGCCTTGGGCAGTCGTTGTTGGCACAGATGCAATACTGAGCGTTTGGTTTCCGCCAGGTGTGATATCGGCCGCTTCGTTGGGCGGGCCAACCAAAAACGCACCCAACAGATCACCCGATGTCGCGCTGGCGTCAGCAGGAATATCCAGAGCCGAATCCTCATCGACGGTAAAGCTCAGCGAATCGATCGCAGATGGGCGAATCACTGGCGAATCGTTCACAGGGCGGATCGCGATCGTAAACGACTCTGTGGCTGACCTGTTGATGTCGCCACGGTTCACAATGTCCGCGCCATCGTCTTGTAAAAACACATCGAACACGAATTCACCATAGACGTCTGGTGCCGGTTGATATTCCAAGACACCTCCTGTGTTCAGCGTTGGGCTTTGCAAGAAATACAGTCCGATGTCTGCAATTGGAAAGTTTGATGGAGTTACGTTGAACTCAATCGTTTGGCCACTAACGCGACTGTTCTCGTCTTCCGCAGTTCCAATTGGTCCGGCAGCGATCCCATTTGCAAATCCGTTGACTGTTTCAATGCCCGCTCCAGCATCCGCCTCTAGAATCTCGATGAAATCGTTCGCGATCGAAAAGACCGGGGCATCGTTGACAGGCCGCAAACTCAAACTGACTTGATTGGTTGCAGTGAGTTCATCATCTACCAAACGGCCAGCCGCAATCGAAAAGGTCTCTTCGCCGCTCGTGCTGCTATCGATCACGCTGTAGGTAAACGAATCATCAATGCCGATCGCCGAGTTGTAATCAACAGGCGGCGTGTATTCCAAAACCGGCGAGGCTCCTGAAGAATTCAGGACCAATGTTCCGCCCAATGTTGTTTGCGATGGGAAATTCAACAGCGAAAGAACCTGTGATCCTCCCAGCGACGAGTCTAATTCATTCCCAGGACCAGCAACGAACAAGTCCAGTATGCCCGGCGCAACAAATCCGGTGGCTCCGAGATTGGCATTCAATGGAATGATGAACGGCTGAGAAGTATCACCGCCTACTGACGTGTTGTCTTCTTTTAGTCCGTAAGTGATCACGCCAGCATTATCAATCGAGTATCGACGATCGGCAGACGTTGCGTCCGATGTTCCCGCCAAAGCAGCGTTGATTCGCGGCCGGTCGTTCACAGGACGCACGTTGAGCGTAAAGCTCACACGTTCAGTTTCCGGAACGAAGCCTGGTGTAATCGAATCCACATCGGTCACATCAATCACAATCGTTGCATCACCGAACGCATCGGGGCTTAGGAACAGTGACAACGTTCCATCAGCGGCAACCACAGGATCTTGCCGGAACAAATCTGCTGGTACTGTCGACGCGCCTTCCACATAGTCGAAACGAACAGTTTCGCGAATCTGCTCATCGAGCGCTGTAGCAGGCCCTGGCAAGATGTTAGCGGCCCACGCGATCAGTGTTTCGCCATTATCGTCACGTTCAGAAACTTCCACCGTGTCTTGAAAGTCAAACTGTGGAGCGTCATTTTCATTGTCCGCAGTCAAACTAACAGTGATCGTCGCTGGCTCAGAACGTTGATCACCCAGATCAACAACGAGATCCGCGCCGCCACTCAAAGTACCTGAGCCTGGAATGGTTACGATCCCATCATCCGCAATCACGTAGCTGAACTCATCGCCAGGAATGAATGGTGCTCGCTGGTTGTAGTCCAAGGCCGGCACGTAGGTACCAGTTGTGAATGCTCCACTGACAAAATTCAATGTCACCGTGGCTCCGGTTGACGTCGTGATCGTCGCCGCCCCCGTACCACCGGTCAGGTCATCGACATCGACAGTCTCATCCGCGTCCGCGAATGCTACTACCCTTAGTGTTTGTTCATTTTCGTCGAAAGGCGCGGGAGGCAATGGGGAAAGATTGGTTGGCAACGCAGGCGGACTGGAATTCAACAGATCGCTGGCCGTGAAAGTAACCACGTTGTCTTCGATCCCTTGCAAGGAACGGTCAAAGGTCACTGGTGGATCATTTACTGGTTCCACCAAGATCATCACCGTGGCTCTGGACGCATTGTTCAATCGGCTAATCACACGCCCACCCGTAGCGTCTTCATCGATGCCACGATCCAATGCGCTGTACTCAAATGAATCGAGCCCAAACACGTTCTCTGGTGGCGTGTAGCTCAGATTTCCATCGTTCAGCAAGCGTACGTTTCCGCCCAATGTCGTCGTAAACGCGATCGGTGCAAGCGCCAGTTCACCATCATTCAGGCCGTTCAATTCGTCGCCCGCCGTGGCAGGACCGACCGCATCGTTAGCGAACAAGAAGGCTGCAGGAATGATCAAAGTTTGATCTTCCGCCGGTGATTCAGATGAGAACATTGTCCAGATCGGATCGCCTGTAACAATCACATCGTCTGACAAAATCGGATCATCATTCTGTGGCCGCACCAAAACCGTGATGCCTGCCGTTACAGTCTCTGGCCCTGTGAACTGAAAGCCGCCTTGTGGCAGTATTGCTACGCCATTGTCCGAAACAGTGAAATCAAAAGCATCCACAGAGCGGGCACCACCAGACAACGGGTTGTCGGCGTTGTAGTCAGTCGCGGGTCGATAGACGAAATCTACCAAGAATCCGTTGGCGTCGAAATTCAACGACTCGACTTGGCCATTTTCTGTATCAAACGATGTCTGCGAACCAGCGTTCGCAGCATTAACGGTAACGCCACCGGCGACATTCAGCGAAATCACCCGCAGGTTGGGATTATCTTGAAACGATTCGTTGAACGGGGCGCCCAATACTGCGTTGCCATGCCCGACAGCTCCAACAAGCAACTCATTTGCGGTGATCACAAACGGTACGTCTTCCAATGTCTCGAAACTGAAGTCGTTCGCGCCAGGTTGATCGTTAACCGGATCAACAACCAGAGTCACCACTGCTGGAGTGACACTGGATTTTGGATTCGGCGTTGACGTACCGTCGATCGCCACATCGATACCAGCATCCTGAATTGAATATGTAAACGAATCCAGACCAAAGAAATCGACCACAGCCGAATAATCTAGCACGATATTGCCGGCAAAGTTGACCGTGATGGTGGCACCGCGGTTGGTAACTGCCGGCAGAGAACTGACGTCAATCGAGATACCAGCATCGTGCCCGTTGGCGTTTGAGTCTTCGTCGTCACCAGCAGTATTGCCAGCGGTGTCGTTACCGAGCAACAGAGTGTTGACATCAATCACCACGACACCTTCTTCTTGGAGTGGAGCTCCAATCGTAGCGGAATCGAGAAAGTCATTGTTCGCAATCGGCGCGTCGTTCTGCGCTCGAACCGTAACTGTTACTGTTGCGGTTGTGATCTCGGGTGCTGGTTGTGGCACAGCAAGACTACCATTGGGCAATGTTGTTCTGCCATCGTCAGCGACCGTATAAACCAATGTGTCAATCGACGGCAAAGAACCAGCAGCGTTCAACGCAGGATTGAATTGATTGTAGTCCTCTGATGGCCGATACGTGACACTTGCAATCTCTCCCAGCAGCACTTGGACTTCCAAAGTACCTGCCACGACAAAGGAACCGTTCGGATCTTGAACAAAACTATCTGCGGTGTAGGTACCGTTGATCACAGAGGTCGGATCTGACGGATTCGATAGCGGGACAATGTCTACTAGGCTGCCAGTCGCGCCAGTCGCAGCCAATTGCACGACGCTCAACCCCTGTTCCAGCTCATCAAATGGGCTGACTCGCAACGCCACATCGGCTTGCTGTAGAGCACCGGTCAGTAGATCGGCGGAAGTAATCACAGACACCGGCGCGCCATTTGTGTCACTCGGTTCCAGTACTGTGAATTCATGATCAATCGCGACTGGCACGTCATTCACCGGCGTTACATTCAGTGTCACGGTACCCAGCGTGCTACTTCTTACCGGCAACGTAACACCATTGACGATCTGGAATCCTTGGATCTGATACACAAACGTGTCCGAACCGAAAAAATCCTCGTCTGGAAGATATGAAAACGCACCTGTCGATTCATCGAAACTGCCCAGCGTCCCATTGGAAACACCCGACTGAATAACGTAAGTCAGTCCAGAACCAACAAGGGTGTCATTGGTGGCAACGTTACCAATGAACGGAGTCCCTGGGTCTTCCTGTAAAACCAACACATCATCGGTCGGTTCAGGAATCAATGTACTGGCAATCAAGATTTCGTAATCTTCAACTTCGCCACCAATCTCAAATCCATCGATTGTGGTTCCCGCTTCAGTCGTCAAGCGGAAACGCGCTTGGCGTGTCGCCAGATCACCAGGCAACGTCAGAGACGACGGCGTGAAAATAGTGAGGCGATTTTCGCCATCGGTAACAACCTGATCAACGAAGACTTGTTCTGACGGATCCAAATAATCACCGTCGCCATTGAAGTCGACCCAGGCGTTCAAGTAACCACCGCCTTGAGTGGTCACCACGATATCAGATCCATCCAATGCCTGTGGATTCAAGAAATCCAGAAACTCTCCGGTTGATGGTTCAACAAGTAAGTTTTCGACAATGTTACCTGCAACGTTCACCGGACCGATACCGATGCCGTCCTCATCGTCTTCGCCTCGTAGTACCAGTTCTGTCTCACCAGCATTGTGGATTGCCGTCGCTTGGATATCGAAACTGAGGAACGCAGCGTTCATTTGATTGGCGAGTTGTTCGACGATCTGTGCGATCGTTGCACCTGTCGGGTAGCTCACAGGAACTCGACCAAGCGACACGGGGCCGCCATTCTCGGTCAACTCAAAAACAACCGTTCGATTACCAGTTGTGATTTCGATGTTGTCACCTGGACTTGGCAGCGAATCCAACTGGACAACAACCCGATTTTCTGGAGCGAGCGAAACCGTGAACGGACCATCGCCCAGACTTAAAATGTTTCCATCAACGCCAACAACGCGATCAAAGTCGTCAGTGCCAAAACCAGCCGAATCAGTTTCGCCGTCGATATACGTTCCCAATCGAGGAACTGCACCATCTACCAACGCGTGCCTTGCACCATCATTTGCCAAAACGGTACCGAACGAATCCGTGTTGTCACCAAAATCGATCTCGACCAACGGCATGATGATGGTGAACGCGGTTGATCCATCATCACGATTACTGCGCAAACGATTGCCGGCTCTGTCAGCAATCGCCGTGTTGTTTAGCGTAATTGTATAGACACTGGTGGGATCCCAAAGACCCGCGAGTGGTGTCAGAAGCAAAATCCCCGTCAGCGGATCGTAGCCCACTGTGTAGTCAACACCTTCTTCCAGCAACCAATCGTTTTCGCGCACCTCCACTGAATTCGTCGATACCGTTATGTCGGTTGGATCATCGACAGTCAGCCCATTAACCCCGGTTCCTTGGACAGGGAAATTAGGTCCGGGGCCATCCCCCAAAAAGATGGTGAATTGCTCTTGGATCTGGTCCGTCAACTGCAGGAATGTGTCATTAGGATCAATGTCGCTACCGTCGATCGCATTGTCGGTTGGACTGACCAAAACGGCGTAAGGTGTTTCAAAATCAGCGCGGTCGATTGCACCACGGTCCCTAAAGATCGTCGATCCACTACCGCCCGCTGTTCCACCCGAATCAACACGCAGTTGACCAAAGACATCCCGTTCCGGTGCAATGATCGGTGACGCAGGGACTCCCAGTTCGGTTTTGAATATCAAATAATTGAACCGATCTTGTTCGGTGTTTTGCGAACTATCAACAGCAAGCGAATTTGCATCCAGGTAGTAATTGCCGTTCGCCGCATCGGTAAACAACGGACTTCCATCGCCAATGATGAATGCGGTGCCGACAACTCCATTGTTCATGTTGTCTTGGAAGAAATTGCTGCGGACGACAGTTCCAATTCCATTGTCAACGATTCCCGTATTCAAATTGGCTAACAGGTTATTGAAGATCGTTGGACTTGCGCGCCCGTCAACAACAATCCCTGTTCCAGTGCCATCGTTAGTGATCGTGTTGTTGATGATCCGCCCAAATGGCAACGCAGCATTTCCGTCTGCGGTTGTTTCACCAGCAAACCGAATCCCGCTTGATCCAGCAATCACGTTGTTTTCAATCACAATCCCAGGAACCAGTTGCTCATCGTCTGCTGGCAACGTTGGGAAGTTGATGAAGGCCCCACCGCTGCCCTGCGATCCAGGCTCAACGTTGATTCCAAAGTTTACCGAATCAGTGATCGTGTTCGAGTGAACAATGAATGCACCTTGTGGCCGAACTCGGTTTTGATCAGCCTGCAGAGCTGTGTTTCCTTGGTACACACGGATATTATCGACAAACGACCGTCCAGAGCCACCGTGTACCCACACGAATTCAGGATCCGTTGATCCGAATGAGAATCTGGCTGTCGTGTACTGAGAATCATTATTCGGCACATTAATTTGCTGTGATAAACCGTCAATCAAAAACGCAAAACCTTCTCCGTCTGACGTCGCGTAGTCAAACTCGATCACGCCGGCTGCTGGGGCTGTTGCAATACCAAGATCAGCTAGCGACGCTTGGAAGGTTGAAGGGATTGGGAATGCATTAGAGGCTGATTCTAAACTCAGCGTACCCGTGAACGGATTGGTTGATGTTACCGACCATGGCACTAACGCATTCAAAGCAGGAATAGCGGACCCTGGCTCGAAATCAATCACCGATTCTAAAATGGTATCCGAGGCATCCGCGCCAATCGCGCTGGTAATGTGCCGGTCATCTGGTGTGAAAACTGCGGCAACACGCGCATTGCCAAGTGCGTCCAATGCTAAATGATTCTCGTTTTGGCGAATTTCCAATTGATAGTTACCAACTGAGATCGATGGCGAGACACTGTCCACAATCGTTGCTGTGTTGGCCGGAGCATTCGAAATCGACTCACCGCGGTTGGCGAAACCGATAATAATGTCATCAATGTAGAATCCTTCGTTGGCATTGTTGGTGCTTCGAATTGATTGGCTGCCACTGTTTTGTTGTGGCCCTGCGGTATCAAACTCAAATCGCAGCGTAAGTGTGTCTTCACCTGCAAATTCTGCCAAATCGAATCGAGCTTGACGCCAGGCTCCATCACTCTCGTGAAGTCGCGGATTATTGCCTCCTCTGTTAATCGCAACATTTTCCCAATGGCCAGCATTATCTATATCGGGAAATAGCTCTGTAGAGATGAACACGTTGGCATAATCACCTGCCGCAGCATTGTCCCCATCAAGGAAATAATTGAAGTACAGCACCGGTTCATCATCTTCGTCGAAGTCTGCCAAGCTAAACGAATCAGACACCAAGTCGCCACTTGCCCCACCAGGAAAGTTGTAGTTCGTTCCAAGATCGTTATTCGTGGCTAAGTCGGCTGCAACCTGTGGATTCAAGATCCCACGCTGGGTGCCTGCTGTTTCATAGCCAAAGTAGAAACTTGTATTACCAGCTACCGCGCCGCGTGATCCATCGGGCGCTTGCGGAATGCCATGGCCCGGGTTTCCGCCGCGATTTGTTGTTGTATGCCAAAGATTAAAATCAAGTGGCGAAAACGCCAAACCTGTGCTCGCGCCAATAATCCTGCGGCTAGCCACCGGTGTTAGGCCGTCAAATTCAAAAACGTCGCCGTCAGATGCTAAAACGAAGTGTCGATTCGCAAAGGCACCTTGTTCGACATTCTGTGGACCAAGAGTAATCGCTTGAAAGGAATCATTGAACACTACATCGTCAGTCACCACTGCATCGCTGTCTCGCAGCTCAATCACCTCGCCGTCATCCGTCACCGCAATAAGATCTGTGCCCGCGTACTGGCTGTATGCGATTCCTGTAATTTCATCATACGGAGTTCCGCCGCCACCAGTGAAAACATACACCCCCTCCGGATCCGTGTTCGTCGCTTCGGTAAACGGCGATCCACTGTCCAGGGTTGCTTCCAAAAGCATGCCAAAATCTGTATTGAATTCATCAATGATGTCTTGTGCGGTGGCCGTTGTTCCGATCGCAACCGAAAATGCATTGCCAACCCTATTTACCGCTACGTTCGCGTTGGGAGTCGGCGCCAAAATTTCAAGGGTGAAAGAGTTACCTTCCACGCCTGGAACTCGCGACTCTAGCCGAATCCTTGAAGGGGTCGTGCCGTCATTGATACCAATTTCTAAGTCTGCATGCGTTACCGTTGAGGACTGAATTTTCCCAACCAAAGTATAATCTGTATCGCCATCGCTTCGGCGGAACAGATAGTTTTCTACGACGTCGCCGTTATCCGGGAATCTTTCATGTGCCACAACGATCTCGTCGTAGATCCCAGCTCCATTGCGGTCGTACGTTAGCGCCGTTGGAGTTGTCGTGCCGGATCCAATTATATAGGGAACCACCCCATCAAATGTCCGTGCACTCTCACTGACGATGGTATCGGGATTCAGAGTGTGGATTTGGCCATTAGCCAAACCAAATACCTCCGCATCCGACCGGACGGCCAAATCGATTAGGTTAGGAAGTTGCCCAACGCGTGTCTGGTCGTTGTCTCCAACACCAATACCATTCCATTTGTTGGTTACTACCGTACCGTTGTTAGTTGCTCCAAACGCAACAACGTCACCTAAGTCGAATACATCAATATGGCTGTCCACACCAATCGAGGACCCTACCGGAGTGTTGTTGATATCGAAAATACCAGCTGCTTGTATTGGGCTGACTAGAGATCCACCCGATTCATATCCTTGTTCCCCGATGTGATCTTCAACAACTCGCTGAACAGAATTGATCGGCTCAATTCGCAAGCCTGGATTCGTTGCGTTACCGTTGATCACACCGTCCAGTACTGCCGGCACACGCCCACTCATCACGGCAACGAAATAGTTCTGAACTCCCTGTGAAGGAGCCCGAAGCGTGATAGGACCAATGAAAGCGTCCCCGCTGTCAAAAGAACCACGGCTCAGGTCCACTGGTGCTGCTGCTGAAACAACTTGATCGTCGACCGCTGCTGATGCACGCCCAAAATAGATCAACGAAGTGTCTTCAAAGACCGCGATGTTTGTGTCTGGACGAACCAGCCCATCTGCAAAATCAAGATCAAACGTCACCGATAACAAGCCATCGGCTGTATTCTCCGCCAAGTGCTGAACACCAAGCTGGGCGGCTGGGATTTCGTACCAATCGACATCTGCCCCAGAATCCAGCGACCCCGAGATGCCGATCGCACCAATGTCGGTTGCAAAAAGATTGACTAGCGTTTGCGCATTTGCTTGTAGGTTGTTGTTGCCGGCTTGCTCACCAGCCTCCGCTGCAAACGGACTGTGGGCAGGCAAACCACGTACATCGATACCTGTGTTTGCAAAGCGAATATCGGCAAAACGGACTGTTGAACCAGGGAACTCTTGTACTTGATTCAAACGAATCTGCATCGTGTACCTACCGCTTGTCTGCCCGTCCAAACTCGTTGGGCTGGTGCCAGCACTGCGCACGCGAACAAAGTAGGTTGACTCCTGAGTTGACGACCCTTGCAAGACGTAACGCAAGCCCGCATCGCGTGGGTTTTGCGAATAGTGGTCGCCGCCCAGTAATTCTACTTGCGTCAAATCCTCTGCGTTCAATGTCCCAGCAAGGGTTGGGTCATTGGACTGGATCGACCGAGCTAAAACCGTGCCCGCGATATTCACGACCTCGATCACCGTGTCCAATGCAAAATCGGTTCGGTCAATATCGATCCAGACTTCGGTACCGGGTGTCGCATCAAAACTATATACATCAACGTCCGACGTGTCGTCCGGACTGATGAAACCAGTAACCTCGAATCCCAATCGACGATTCTCATCACCGCTCAGCTCATTCGGTGCCAGCACGCCTAAGTGTTGGCTCTGCGTCGGCGTCTCATTGATGCTGTTGCCACCGGTCAAGGGACTCTCAAGTTCCTGTTGGACTTCAACATTTCGATCGTTGCTGAATTCGTCGAACAACAGCCCTCTCCAAGCAGCTGGCGTTGCCGTTTCTCCGTTATTGTTGGTATCAAGTGACAATTCACCATCGGGGCGGAACCCAGCTCCAACAGAATCATCATCTATCGATGTGATCACAACAGGATGCAGTGGCGCTCCCAATACTTGGAGTGTGCCGCCAACGCGATCGACAAAGTCAAGCGGCGTACCGGTCGCTGTAAAACCAGAGTTAGCTCCATCAACTTTGATGACCAGACTGCCCTCGTTGCTACTCTGCAAGGTAAGTCCGCCAAATGTATGCAAGTTGTCAACACTGACTTCGCCACGCAGTACATGCACAACATCCGTGTCGTCCCAAACACCTTGTGTTGTCAATAGTTCACCACGAACAACCAGTGCGTTGATGTCGTTGTCTTGAAATTCATTCAGTCGAACCAACGGACCTTGGTTTGTCGCAAACCGACTGTAAGAATCGATCGGGCCAGTCGAACGACCTGTGTCCGGATTTGTCCGGAAATTCAATGCGCTGGCATTGATGTTGATCGCATCGCCGGCGTTGTTAATAAATTGGTTGTCCACAATGATTGGCTGAGCGCCACGGACATGAATGGTCGACGCAGTATTGCCACCGCGACCATTGCGTTCCGAACCAGCAGCTTGGCTGGCATTTGTCTCAAACAAACTGTTGGCAATCCGCACGTCTGCTTGATGAATCTCAACTGCGTTGAATGATGCCGCCCCGCCCTCAACCGGCGTAACACCACCAGCAAAGGTGACGACGGCATTGTCGATACTGCCAACTGCCGATTGACCAAAGTAGATACCGCCCCAATCGCCAGGCAGCGGATTCGCGCCGCCACCATTGTTGTCAAACGAACCGCTGCCGCCATATCGATCGTCAGAAAACGATGTCAAGATGATCGGAGCATTCTCGCTGCCTTCTGCAATCAGTGTCGCTCCGCCGCGTTCAACCTCAATCCTGGCATCGCTAAGCTTCAGAACTGTTCCACCGTCAATTTGCAACCGGCCTGCAGGTCGCGCCGTGAGCACTCCCGTTTCGGATTCAATCAAACCGCCGGCTGCACCAGAGATGATCAGGTTTTCCGTCAACACGTGCACGATGTCATTATCATCAAACCGACCGCTGACATCCAAAGTGTCAATTGTCGAGCCCAATGCAGTTTCAACCCTAACGAACAGCCCATCGATTGTATTGCCGTTCAAGAAATTGCCACGAATGGTCGGACCAATCCTTCCTAGCGAATCGTCAAAACTATTTGGGTTCGCAGAGATCGCTGCATCACTTCCATCTTGAATCGTGTTGAACGATACGGTTGGTCGAGAATCAATCAAATGCACCGAAGAGAAAACAGATTCCGATCCGTCTACGAAGACCTGTCCACCACCATGTTGAATATCCGCGTGATTCACATAGTTCAAGAAAATGCCTTCCTTGTCAAAGTCCGAATCTTCTCGGAATACGATCCCACCAAAATCACCTGAAGACGGGGCAGGACCGTTGCCATCTGAGTCGCCTCCAGCAGTGTCATCGTGCCAGGATCGCAAGAAAACTCCTGCCTCGGGCGTTCCAATCACTTGGATCGAACCTCCCAGGCGATTGATCGTTGACGTCGTCGCTCCAGCATCCAGGTTGGCACGCCGCAGCTTGATCAGGGTGCCCGTACCAATCACTACATTCACACCCTGAGGAACGAAGAACTCGCCGCCATCCTCAAGCGCAAACCCCGATTGATCCAAACCGACTTCATAAGGAACGTTGTCACCCAGTGTTGTGAAATCACCATCAGCTCCAGCGTTTCCAACCACACGTACCACGTTCGGTGTCGTCAACAGTGACGGGGAGCCTTCGATGTCGATTTGTGCTGCATTGGCTATGTCGACAACACTGCCGTTCACTGTCGCTATCACCGCTGGAGACAGTTGACCGTTGGCTACGGCATCCCGAATCGCGGCGCGAATGGCGACTGCAACATCGTCTGCTGATGTTAGCAATGAAAGGTCAACAGGATTCGCTGCGGATGTGCCGAACTCAAATGTCACTGAATTGACGCCATCGCCAATCACAAACTGTTCACCATCAGCGATCGCAATTGCACCAGCCGCGGGCGCAACAATTCGATTGCCCGCTGCTTGCAATGCAGCATCGATTGTGTCGAACGGATCGCTAAGCGCACCAGTGCCTTGATCGCCAGGCGTCGTGTCCGCCAATTTATCAACAAACAAGGTGTTATTTGGAGCAGCGGCTTGAAACCAAAACGAATGTTGACCGCCGGGTACACCATCAGCGTCGCCATCAAAATCGGTCCCCTGCGAATCCTTCAATACTTGTCCAGAGTCGGATGTGAAGCGGAGCTGCAAATCGTACGCGCCGTCGGTGCGGCCACCTGAACCCGAATCCGCAAGCAAAGGATTGAAAGCGGTATTGCCTGTGCTGGTCACGCCAACAAAATAGGTGCCAGCATCTAAATGCAGATCAAGGAGAGAGTCGTCTCCGATGTACTGATCATTGCGAGCGACCAGTTCAATTTCACCTGAAGCAGTTTGCTGAAACAAGCTTAAGACTGTATTCAAATGGCTTGGAGTTGCGAGCCTTTCTGCAAACGTCTCCGCTTCGAATCGCCCCGACTCTGCCAAGTCAAATTTGTACAGATCCACATCCGTGCTGTTTGGCGCAGCAATTCTTTGCAAGTGGACGACGTCATGGTTACCAGGCTGAACATCGAACCCTTGATTCGCATCATTGATACCCAGACTGTTGACTCCGGTTCCATTGATACCACCCAACGTCGATGGCAGGTCGAATGCCAGCCCAAGGCCCAGCGAAATACCAATGTGATGGAACATTACATCCGTAAATTCGTCACCGAAAAAACTATTGGCGGTTGTAAATCTCGTAGCATTCGCGAGCACCAAATCACTGCTCGCCCGCCCCTGGATATTTGGGTCTGTTGGAGAAAGAAAAGGATTAAACGCTCGCAAGTCTGCCTTTACAATTGCCGTTCCTGCGGTGCCCTCGGACTCAACTAACTGAAGACCAGCCGACGCCGCATAGGCTTCATAGACCTCGCGGACAATTTGCTTTTCGGCTTCTGTTATCAGGTTCGGGAAATCACCGATTTCGTCCGGAAAGTGATAGGTGACTACAGTGATGTCTTGCGGCGCAACCGGAGTCGTTCCTCTTGAAGTGGTGTGCTGCTGACGCAATATGTCGCGATGCCCAGGATCATCTTCACCGCCTGGCAGTGGTGGCAACAGGATGTTTTGTGGTTCGATCTGCGAGCTAAAACGCACGGTGTTGTTACCAAGCGTGTTCAGGTCGGTCGCGGTCGCGATGCTTGAGTTGTCATCGCTGGCATCGATCGTACTGCCGGACACAACTGCATTGATGCGGTATGCCCCAACAGACCCATCAGTACTTGTGACCTCAATCGTGTACAAATCCGTAGCCGTGATGGATTGCGTGAAGCTTGTTACTGCACCAGGGCCAAAACTCTCGTCTTGCAGAACCGTACCGCTACTATCGATCAATCTGGCTCTTAGACTCAAATTGCCCAACCGCGGTGTGACAGCAACATCCAGCGTCGCTCCAGCACTTAACTGCGTTTGATACAAATCAACGTCATCAGAATCGTTGCTCACGCCGTTCGCATCGCCGATGAACCCACTGTAGGAAAAGTCGACTCCGCTAAACAAAGTCCCGATGTTGAGTGGTGCAGACGACACTGCTCCCGCCTCACCAATATCCAATCGCAAGTTGCCTTCGGGTATTCCTGCGAACGTCAGGACAGCTTTGTTGGTCGCCGAATCGTAATCCACACTCTGTGGCAACAGAATGAAGTCATCGTCGTCGGTCAGCGTTCCGTCCGTTAAGACCAATTGGTAGAACGCCGGATCTTCAGCCAACGCCGGATCCAGATCTTGATCATCAAAGAATACTTCGATCTGATTGGTCGCCTGAACTAGCCCACCGCCGGCATCTCGAGTGACCGGTTGTGGATCGATGGCGATCACCTGCGCACCACGATCAATACGGAACGTCGTTAATCCGTCGACCCCGTCATTGAATGCTTGGCCAGCAGTATTGGTAAGTTGATTGGCCCCCGAACCAATGATCTGAATCTGATAAAGATCATCCGGCAATTGGTTTGTTGGGTCGTTCACATTGCTCGATGCCGAACTGAACGGACGCAATAAAACTTCGTTTGCTGCGTCCAGTCCAACGAAGCTAGCAACCTCGACGTCATCACCGTTTCCAAAGATGTCATCACCACCGCTTCGGACAAGCTTCACGGTGCTGTTTGCTACGGACGCAGCGCTGATGTCGTCGTTGAATAAAATTGAATATTGGCGTGGAACTTCATTCAGAGTTTCGCCGTCTAACAGCAAATCATTCGCGTCAGGGCGAATCCCTATCAGGCTTGGGCCAACGACCGTATCAGCTGCTAACAGTTGACGTTGCTCGAGCGTTTCGATTAACGCTGCGCGGCGTTCAAGCCTCGAACCAGTTGTTCGTTGCTTTCGCTTCTGCGAACTGCGATTTGTTTGGCTATTGTGGCGAGAGCGAACCATAGGTGAGACTCAAGTGCGGTGAGGATAATACGGCCGTAGTTGAAGCGAGCTATGCGCTCGCACAACTGTCATAATCGCCATAAAAGTAATTGCTTTGCTCAGAAAGTGCAAAGTATAAGAAGTTGGCCGCCGCTAAAAGTGCGCAGCCACAGGCATCACACTCTCGGGCCAGCCAAAAGTGCGGTCTCCAGCACCATTCGCTGACGAACAATTGTCCGTCAGCGACATTTCAATCTGTCTTAAAGAAGCTCGCCAAACGCGGCATCAATTGCCCCGAAATCAGGCTCTTCTGGATCATCACTATTGTCATTGGCAATAAGATCGATCGTCCCACGATCAATAAAGTCTGCGAAGGATCCATCGACCAATTTTTCGCCAGCTGACAGGTCTTCCGCAGCAACAACGATTGGTGCTTCGGCAACACTGCCACTTTCGATTCGCAATCGGTCGGTTATCAATTCACCCTCGGCCTCGCCTTGACCATCAGCAGCACGTGCGGCCAGCTCATTGATCACCTGCAAAACGTCTTGTGATGAAATGGTTAGGTTACCGCTCACGTCAAAGAAGTTTGGTCCACGATCTGTATCAAGAACAGGGATACCGCTTTGGCCGAACTCGATGAACTGTAGCCTGTTGATCACAAGCAGAGCATCGATCGCCGAAACGTTACCATCGTCATTCACATCCGCATTCAATACTGGATTCTGCAAGCGACTTGCGATGACTCGCACATTCACTTCACCAAATTCACTGCTGCGGCCTTCGTTGTCTTCGATGGTGTATTGGAATACGTCTGTGCCGATGAACCCTGGCTCACCTACATAACGAATGGTTCCGTCACCTTGTGGAATCGCTTGCCCACGAAGAGGGCCATCGACAATTTGAATGCTAGTCAAATCCAATGTGCCATCTGGGTCAAAGTCGTTTGCAACAACGTCAATATCGACAGGCAACGAAATAGTTACACCCGTGTTCGAGTCACGACTGAAGAACGTCACTGCCGCGTCGTCCTGAACCACCGGTGCGGAGTTGGCTGAAATGGTCACAAAGACTTCTTCGCCACGAAGACCAAGGTCATCCGCAACTGAGTAGCGGAATTGGTCAACATCCGAGAATCCAGCGAATGGTGTGTAAGTGACCACCCCGTCCGCATCGACATCAACAGAACCGAATGCTGGTTGCAACGAGATGATGACTGAAGTCGGGTCGATCGATCCGTCAATGTCCGAATCGTTTTCCAAGACAGGGATGATCGTTGGGCCAGTTGGGTTCAGCGTCGGAGCATCAGCCTCCAAGACCGGTGCATCGTTCCGACCCTCGACATCCAAACTCACTGTCACTCGTGTGCTGGTCGCACCAAATGCGTCACTGACACTGTAGGAGAATGAATCAGTAAGCGATTCCCCTGGTGCCAAGCCCTGCAAGGAAATGGATGTTGTTGGATCGTAGACAATGTCTCCAGTCACTGAATCAAAACTAACCTGAGCGCCACTGACACTAAAGCTGACCGCATCCAATTGCACCGTCAATTGCTCGGCTGGATTGGTAGCAAGATCTGGGTCAATGTCGTTCGCCAGCAACTGAGACGACGGAATCGTCAACACTGCGTCTTCGTTGGTATCAATCAAATCCACCACAGCAACTGGCGTGTCGTTGACTTCGTTGATGACTAACTGCAGTGTGACGGGAGCAGTCACGCCGCCTTCACTGTCAACAGCGCGAACAGCAAGGTTAACAGTGCCGTTGGCGTTCGTCTCGGTTGTGAACCGCAGAATGCCGTCTTGATCAATCGTTGGCAACGTTCGGAACAAGTCCTGTTGGTCCGTTGGTGTTGCGACTTCAAACAAGACGCTTTGTCCCGTTTCGTCACCAGGTCCAGCGGATACGTTTGTCGCCCAAATCTCATTGAACGGACCACTGTCTTCATCGAGAACCAAATCTGGTCCACGATCAAATGTTGGTGCATCGTTAACCGAGTCGATCGTGATCGTAAAGATCCGAGGCTCACTGACGTTAAAGTCGCCGTTCTCCAGAACGATTGGACCGTCATCCCGCAGTCGTACTTCAAATGTGGCAACACCGTTTGCATTCGGAGCACTTTCGTAGCTGAGTGTCGCAGTGTTACCTGAAACTGTGGCAGTCGGCGCGACGCTAAACAACTCCGTGTTCTCAGAAATCTGAACGAACTCGAACACAGAATTTTGACTCAGCAGTTCGTCGGCGGCCGTGATTGGACCGCTCTGAACATTGGTCGCCCAGGCTGGGATGGTCACCACGCCGGCGTCTTCGTCGGACGTGACGTCCGCCGTTCCGCTGAACTGAGGAGCATCGTTGACCGGGGTCACGTTCAACGTCACAACGCTGGTCGCAATCCGTGGATCGTTATTTACCAAACCACCTGTTCCAATCGATACCGACGCGCCATCGTCAACAACCGTGTAGATGAACGAGTCAATGCCAACAAAGTTCTCGCGTGGTCGATAGAGGAACCGATTCAGATTGCCGAACGAATCATTGATCGGTGTCAATATCCCGCCTTCAATACTGGAAGCTGGCAGCGGATCTGCCAAACTCAAGGTTTGATTACCACCAGGGATGATGTTCTCAGACTCGTTGCCCGGACCTGGTGCAAAGACATCGACCAAGCCTGGTGTGACCGAATCACCAATCACTAGAATTTCGATGAAGCCGTCTTCTCGAAGCTCAAACTCCAATGGCGGATTCACCGCACGCGGAGGATCGTTGCTTGGCAATACGTCGATGGTAATGGTTTGCGGCAAAGACGAAATCAAGTCGCCACGTGTAGCGTTGCCAGATCCATCGTCAGTTAGGATCACTTCAAAATCGAATGAACCAAATACATCCGGAGCCGGCTGGAATGTCAACGTGCCGTCAGGAGTGATCTCAGGGAACTCGGCAAAGAATGTCTCTGCTTCTGATAGCGGGAATCCGAGCGATGTCAAAGCGAAAGTGACGCTCTGGCCGGTGTTGATATCGACCTCATCGAATGCTGTGTTTGGTGGTCCAGCATGAATGTCTGTCGCAAATCCCAGGAGAGTCGCGAGCGAAGAATCTTCCGATGTTTCGATCACATTATTGTTCAGCACGAACTCGGGCCGGTCATTGACCGGGTTCAGTACGAATCGTACAGAGTTCGATGCAGTCAATCGATCAGGAGTCAGGGAACCTGCGGCCAACGAAAAAGTTTCGCCGCCGACGGTGCTGTCGTCACGAACCGTATAGTTGAATTCGTCAAAGCCACCAAACGTTTGGTTGAAGTTCACTGGCGGTGTGTAGTTCAAACCAACGAGTAAACCGCCCTCAAACACGGATGTCAATTGTCCGCCGAACGCGGTCGTTGCTGGAAAGGAGAACAACTCCAACGTCTGAGAACCACCGGAAGTCGAATCCAATTCATTGGCTGGACCTGACACGAAGGTGTCAAGCAGTCCCACGCGGTTAAAGCCTGCGGTGATTCCTGGATCGCGCCGAAGCGGGATGAAGTACGGTGTGGTCGCACCAAGCGCTTGTGTGTTGTCTTCACGCAGTGTGTAGGTAATGACCGGACTCGATACGTCGCCAACCGAGAATGAATCGTCCGCACCGTCAGTGTCACTCAGGCCAGCGATCGCAGGATTGAAGCGAGGCGCGTCATTGACTGGCCTGACATTCACAGTAACGGTCTGCTCTGTGAACAGGTCACCGTCCGATCCACGGATTACGTACGTCGCAGTCCCTACCGCATCAGCCGCAGGGAAAAACGTGATCTCTCCAGCCGCACCGATCACAGGAGCCTGAGTCATCAAGCCAGCTGGTACAACCGAATCAGCAAGATTCAAAGAGAACGTAACGTTCTGAACAGCTTGTTCATCAAGCGCTGTGACAGGCCCAGGCAAGACATCGGTGATAACACCGGTAACCACAGAGCTAGCCGCTCCGTTGGAGTCTTCCAGAATGTCGATTTCAACCGGTGTTGTGAACACAGGCGGATCATTCGCTTCTTGAACTGTAATCGTTACCGTTCCAGCTGTCAGTGAACGAGCATCTGGCAAGTTACGGATACTGTTGTTGGTCCTGAATTCGGTGCGACCATCGTCTGCAATGGTGTAAGTAAACAGATCGTTTGGCGCAAACGGAGTATTTTCGTTGTAGTCGACTGGTGGTGTATAGGTTCCGTTAACAAATCGGCCACCAGCGAAGTTCAGCTCCAAATTGCCGCCAACGACTGTTTCCAAGTTAAAGGTTCCATTGCCGTCGATGTCCGCATCAACCGAACCGCTCGCAGCCTGCACGCCAATGACACGCAAGTCCTGGATGGACTCGTTGAACGGAGTCGGCAAGGTGTCGCTGAAATCACCAGCAGCACTCGGTTGATCACTGACTTGGATGTTCGCTACTGACGTCAACAGAATGTCATCGCCAACTTGCGTTGCTCCAACCCCAAGACCGCGTAGCGATGCTTCAAGTCGTAATGCAACTGCAGAAGCCGTGTCCAGTGGTACGTAGGTAACCAGCAGATCAACACCAGCCGACGGAAGCAGATCCGTGCTGAACTCCACAACAATCGTGCTGCCGTCTGCGAAATTGATGTCAATGGTTTCACCGTCGATCAGGCCCAACCCTTGTGGGATGGAGATCGATTGAGAGCTTCCAACAACCGAACTTACAGGTGGAACTGCTACAGCAGCTGCGACTTGTGCGAAATCAACGTTTCCGCCGTTCGCAGCTGCGCCAATTCCAGCAAGTGAAGCCGCCAAATTGCTCGCAATATCGGCAGCAGTATCAGTTACCGCGTAAGTGATAATAATGTCCGTTCCAGGAGTAGGCACTCCTGTCGTATTGAATTCCACCACGCGAGTGACAGATAGACTGTCAGTGATCGTGACTGTCTCGCCATCGATCACGTTCGCACCGTCAGTTACAGACAGCGACGAACCGGTAGTGAATAACAACGACAATGGATCGTCAACAACAATAGTATTCGCTTGGACAAACCGAACGATCGATTGCGTTCCAACGCCTGCACCTGAAACAGCCCCAATTCCGTTAGCTAGTAACAAGTTCTCCAGAGTCGTAGCGATGGTCGCAGAGGTATCCGTTTCGTTGTAAGCAACAACAATATTTCCGTTAACCGATACACCTGTCACCGAGAATTCAAATACTAGGTCGTTGCCGTTGCCGTCAGTCACTGTCAGTGTTTCGCCGCTGACGATTGTCGCCCCATCTGGCAGCGTTACTCCCGATGCATCAGCGACCACAGTCCCTGTAACAGGATTGTTGGAAACAGCAGTCGGGTTTGCAAAGCTAACCGTTGAGCCATTGATTCTGCCGCCGACGCCAGCAGCACGCAGTACAGCGGTAAGATTCGATGCGATTCCCGCCGCCGTGTCTGTCTCCGCATAGACGACCAACAAATCGGTACCATTGGATGCCGTTGTCGATGTACTGAACTCGACGACTTGGAGGTCGCCGGTGGCATCAGTGATCACGACCGTTTCACCGTTCTGCAGTGTCTGGCCATCAGGCACCGTAATGCTGTTAGCCGTCACACTGATTGGTGAACTGGCATTTACACCAAGACCTTGGATCAAATCTGCCGCAGTGAAATCAATCGTGTTCGGCGCCGCTGGCTCGACCGTTTCTACTACCGACAGGTCTCGATCAAACGGGACCGGCACATCGTTGACTGGCTCCAAGAACACAGACGAAGTAACCGTTGCAGTCAGTGGAGATGTGACTCGAACATTGTTCGCATCTTCGTTGATTCCGTTGTCCTGGACCGTGTAATTGAATAGCACGCTACCGAAAACGTTTTCCGCTGGTGTGAATTCAATGTCACCGTTTGGCAACTGTACAAAGCTACCGAGTGTCGGATCAACAATCGAAACGTCAACGATGCTCACGGCGCTATCATTGCCATTGACGAATCTTGTTTCGTCCAAAGCCGTGATAGGACCCGACAAGTCGTTGCCAAGCAAGAAGGCTTGCGGAATAACCAATGTCGTGTCCTCGGTAGGAACCGGCAGTGGCAATCCAAGATCTGCGTAGAAGTTGATGTAACGTTGATTTCGTATGAACGCATGATCGCTGCGCGGCAATGGTTCATCATTGACCGGCGTGATCTCAAGGCGTGCTGTTCCGTTGGCTGACAACGGCGTGCCCTGTACAGACGTGCCATCGGCCAAAATTGAAATCCCATCGTCTTCGAGCGTGAACTCGAATGAATCCAGCCTTCGGTCACCGCTAGACAACGGCAAGTTGTCACTATTGAAGTTAGCCTCTGGCACATACTCGATGGACTCGATGAACGATCCAGTCGAATCAAAGATGGCCGTCAGCTCTCCACCCTCTCGAGTAATCGCTACACCTGTTGGATTGTTGATGTCAATGGTGACACCACCAGCAGAGATAGCCGTGACAGAAATCGCTTGATTCGATTCGTCAAACGGGAACACAGTCGAAGGAGTATTGGTCGACGCGGCACCACTTAGTAATTGTGCGGCCGGAATTACCAAACGCGTGTCTTCGACTCCCGTGATCGATTGGTCAGCTGGAACCGGAGCGTCATTGTCAGGTAGCACATTGATGTTGACTTCAGCAAATTCGGCAACAGCAACCGCTTCTGGGCCATCATTCTGCTGAATCGCAATCCGATACCTGAACTGGTCAGGCCCAAAGTAATCTGCGTCTGGGCGATACGTGAACGTTCCCAGTGCCGGATCAACAATCGTCAAAATACCATTGTCTGTTCGGTATTCGTTGTCACTGATCCGAACCGCGTCAACAATTAAACGAGGCTGAATGAATTCTTCGGTCGGCAGGATGTCGTTGGCAAACAACGTCGACGCTGACAATCCATCAACGATCAGTGTGTTGTCTTCAGTGACCGTGAAATTATCTGTGGTGACCTGCGGAGCGGCAATGTCGAATATGGATACGCGGTAATCTTCTACTTCACCATCACTCGCCAATCCTCCAGGCGTACTTGTGCCTGACGTCGACAGGCGGAACCTTGACCAAGTCTCGCCGGTCGTTGCCGTTTCTGGAATGACAACTCGAACTAGATTCACGCCGCTAACAACAGGAGTTCGGCTGAGCACCTGTTCGTTCAAATCAAAGAAATCACCATCCTGATTCAAGTCAATCCAAACATCCAGCAAGCCAGATCCGGTTACTGTGATCGGAACAACTGTCCCCGCTGAATCGGCTCGATTAAAGAACCCGATTACATCGGCAGGGTCTGACGTCGTTGGCAATGCGTCCTCAGCCAAAATCAGTCCCGTTGTGTTGGCGATGCCAGCGAACGCTCCAACTGGGACACCGTCTTCATCGTCACCTGCCTGAAGCGAAATCACATTCAAAGCATCGATTGACGCATTCAATCCATTGCGTGTTTGCGGCAATGTGCTTTGAATAACCTCTAGCAAACTTTCGGCAAGCTCAGCATCCGAATCCGTAGTGCTGAATCTGACAGGTACGTTGCCAGCGGCAGCAAAACTGCCTCGGCTAACAAATTCAAATACGGCTGTTAGGCCATCAACGGTCAGTTCAATCTGATCACCGTCAGCCGCTGGCCCGTTGACTTCGATCGAAACGTCGCTGCCAGATACGGTTGTCACGTTGAATATTGCAGTCGCGTTCTGAACCGTGAACAACAATGGGGCGTCATCTGAACCGACGGTGATCGCATCACCTGATTCGGCATCAATGTTGAGACCCAAGAACGGCCCAATAATCGCATGCCTTGCACCATTGTTCGATAGCAGGGTTTCGTAAGAATCTGGCGCGTCACCATAATCCAAGCGAACATTTGGCATCACAATTGTGAACTGAGTTTCACCGGAAATTTGGTTAGGCAACAGAGGATTGCCGGCCAAGTCGGTAATGGCAGAAAGCTGCTGGCCAAGTGGTGCGGTTCCGTCGGCCGTTACCGACAACGCATCCGCAATGCCCACCAATCGCAATAAGCCTCCACCAGGACGTGAAGTCGTCACGTTCAAAGCTGAAGATTCGATTGCTGCAGCCAAAGCGCTTGCAACCAATGTTTCGTTGAACGCACAGGTTGGGAAAAACGCGATTGGGATCGCACCACCACTGACACCCGACTGAGTGATGTCTGTCGTAGAAGTATCGATACTTGTCAGTACTTGAGCTGTGCCCGGAGGAATGATTGCTGACTGTTCGCCAACGGTAACGACATTGCCGTCACTGGACGGATTCAATTCTGTTGGGAAAGCAACCGAAATCGCGTTGACAATCGCAGCAGCAAAGTCGGTTGGGGTTCCACCAACTGGCAGCAAGACACGGGTGCCGACGATCGGCACCGTTGGGTTCGTGGTGAACTGAAATATTTCAGCTGTATCGCCAACTGTGATCGTGAACGTCTCACCTTCCAGATCAACATCACTCGTTCCAGCTGGAACTTCCAGCATCAACGAACTGGTAACTCCTGCACTTCCTATTTGGGTCAACGCGCTGGTATCCGCAATGAATAAATCGCTTTCAGTTCCACCCAGTACGACAACACCCTCACCGGCGTGAATCGCGGAATCTAAACCCAAACCAGCTGAAGCAACCACGCTGGCGATATTCTCGGCCAGTTCTTCTGGTGTATCCGTTCTGTTAAACGCAATCTCATTCGGACCAATTGGGTTCGACGTAAACGTAAACGTCGCGCTCTCGGTTTCCGTTGTGTAGATGAAGGTTTGGCCTTCCTCGATCACCTGATCGGTGCCAACAATATTCACACCTGGAATCGGAATACCAGAGTCCGGAACAATCGTGTGGCCAGGTAGAACCCCAAGTTGCAACAGATCAGATCCAACCGATGTTATTGCCAGATCCAAAGTTGACTCAAATGGTGAAATCGCATCCACAAACGCTTGGCGAACCTCGGTCAACGTTCCAGCGTTCGTCAGATCAATCGGGATGTTGCCCGGTCCCACAGTGCCGGTCGTGTTGATTTCAAACGACTGGGAAGTTCCGTCAGGAGCTGTGATCACAAACTGTTCACCGTCGGCAAAGCTTGTGTTTACTCCTGTGAACTGGAAACTGAACCCTCGAGGTACATGCAGTGCATTGCCAGTCTCGTATTCAAAGACAGCTTGATTGCCGTTTTCGTCCGTCAACAAAACTTGATCGCCATCCTCAATCTCCGCACCGTGTGTCGCGTCGATCGCCAGGCTGTCTTGATTGTTCAGCGTGATGACGTAGACAGCGTCTGGACGCCACTCACCCGATGTAGGAGTGAAGCGAAGAACATTGTTTCCGGAGCTAAATGACTGGACATAATCTCGGCCGTCTTCCAGAAGTCGCCCGTTCTCCGTTAGCGAAATTCGCAAGGAATCGACGGTCGAAATATCAACGCCGGCGCCAAGCTCGTCATCCAGTTGCACATCAAAGAAGAACATCCTGCCTTCGGTCAGTTGCACAATTGTCGCGCGAGGATCGACATCGATTACATTCGAATCGTTGTCCAGTGGAACCAGTAGTTCGGCCGTCGGGCCTTGGTCATCGGAACGATCAATCGCACCCCGGTCAATCGTGATCTGTTGCCCTTGACCGGAACCATTATTGACCGTCAAGTCGTCTTCGCGGATCTGGCCAAAGAAGTCAGTGTTGCTGGCAATGATCGGGCTAGGATCCAACCCAACTGAATCACGAACAGCAACCAAATGCGAACGATCATTCTGCTGCTGGATACTGCCGTCAATGACAGGGCTGCCAGGAGCTGGATAGAAGTTTGGCTGACCGGCAGCAAAGTTGAATCCGCCGCCACCGACATTCAAGAATATGTCTTCCGTTGGATTATTGATGGCTTCTGTTCCCAAGCCAGCCGATCCAATCGCTGATGTACCGTTGTCTTGGAAGATGTTGGCGCGAAGTAGAGTTTCCCCGGCTCCAGCGTAGTCGATACCAACGCCTGCATTGCCTACCAACACATTGTTCAGCAATGCGGGTGATGCACCTTCGTTGACTTCAATGCCGTCACCGGTAGATCCAACGATCGTGTTATTCAAAACTCGCGAAAATGCGGAAGGAGCCCCTGGACCGGTGTCGCCGCTCAGCAGAATACCAGTTTGGTTTTGGAACAAAACATTGTTCTCAATGATTGCACCAGGAATCTGGTTTTCAGCATTGAGCGTAGGAGTACTGAGTACAGAACCTGGCTTTGGTCGATCTCCTTCGTCTCGATTGTCAAAATTGAACGGACCAATTCTGCCTGCCGGACCAGCATCAACTTCGATGCCCACCTGCGATGAAAAACTGATTCGATTCGATTCGATGATCAGCTGACCTTGGTCACGCAGCCTGTTCAAGTCACCGTTGTCTTCTCCAAGAACAACGTCACCACCAGACAAAATGCCTTGTAAGTGAGTTCCAAAGTTCAGCGAGCCAATCACATCGGATGTAATCTGTTCGTGGAAAACGACGATAGGATCCGTTGAATCGAACGTCCCTGTCGACAATTGACCGCCTTGGTTGGTTGCCACGCTTCCCAGAACGCCGAAGACCGTCGCAGTATTGATCGAATCACGAATTGAACTCGCAATTTCACCAATTTCGTCATCGATATCGAATTCAACAGCGACATTTCCACCTGCTACGCTGCCAGCCGAATTGAACTCAAACGTCAACGTGTCGAAACCGTTGGACAAAGTGAATGTGTCACCATCCAAAATATCAGCACCACTGCTGACAACTTCGACAGCTGTCCCAGCTGCAAGACGCTCATTGATTCCAACGCGTCCCTCCACAAGTTTGTCAAGGTTGTCCTCTGTTTGGGTTTCCGGATCACCGTACTCGCGTGCGGATCGGATCTCAATTTGATAGGCTCCCTCAGTGATTTCGCTGGCCGCTGCTCCACCAAATGTGGGCTCAAAGAACGGGTTATTCACTAGGGTGTTGACGGAGTTTGGTGTTGCATTGCCAACGCTTTCACCACGTTCTGCCAATCCAATGACGAAGTCATCAATCTGGATGCCTTGCCCACCTAGCCCTGTGGAACGACCACCACCGCTGCCGATTCCATTTGTTCCGTAGACACCGAACACTGGCAACGGATCAGCAGTCCCATCGTTATCTGGGTCAAATTGCGTGTTGTATCTACCAAGGCTGACGATCGCGAATTGCCGGTCTTCGACAGTCGGAGCAGTCTGGGCAATCGCCAAGTTGTACAGCCGAACTGTAGCGCCTGTCCGCGGGAAATCGTTGCGACTGAAGTCCGTTCCATTAACAGGTACTGCGTCAGAAAAACGGATCTCATTTGCCAAGACTCGCTGGACTTCTTCTGCGACTTGTGTTGAGTCCCATGCTGGATCGATATTGATGGGAATTCCCGTCGTCGTCCCGTTACCGGCAACGTCGAATTCAAACACTCTGGTTTGGAATGTGAGCGCTTCACCGGTCAGTCCTGAAAACCGATCTGGCATCAGACCTTGAACAGTCAGCAGGTGTCCATCAGCGATAAAGGAGGCATCATTGGCGATGAACTCACTTTGGTCAGGACGAGACTGGCCAGCCGTGGTTGCTTCAAATTTAAACTTAACAGACTGGTGTCCAGCCCAAGGACCTAGATCAACACGAGCCTGGCGAAAGTCGCCCGCATTCGCAGTTCCACCGGTATCGAACAACTGCTGCGTAAACCTACTCTCGTCAGAGCTTGTGAAGTTACTGTTCGTTTCTGAAAACTCGCCAATACTCTGCCAATCCAAGCCGCCAGCATCAGCGTTGAAATTATTGGTTGCAACTAGTGACCAAACTCCATCGTCACCGGCAACATACAATCGAAAAGCGTCCGTGTTTGTTCCGCGACCGTCCGCGTCAACAGAGTGATTGAAATACAAAGTCGGCAAATCTTCCGCAGATACGCCCGACAAATCGACTTCGTTACTCGTTACAGAACCGTGAGCACCGCCAAGGAAGTTATAGCCATCGACACCACCAATCGTGGATCCAAATCGCAACGAAGTCCCGCCAAGTACTCGAGACCTAGCATCACTGTCCAGTTCAGGTAAACCGCTGCCAAGGCTAGTCCCGTTCAATCCAGTGGTATGCCAAAGAGTACTGTCTTGGGCACTAAAGAACAAACCGTCCAAAGTGCCAGTTACCAATGCCTCGTATTCCACCTCGTGGACGCCGAAGCGGAAAACACCATGTTCGGTCTCACCCGTGTCCAAGTCGAACGTGACAAGCTGCCGCGTTAGTTCTCCTGTATCGGTTACACCGTAGTAAACCGAACTCTCTTGAACACCAGCACGGTCAGGGTGGAAGTAGTTTTCTGGACCAACCGTGACTTCATCAAAGATAATCAAATCGCCATTTGCGTTTCGGATTCCACCACCAATTGACGGATCTTCAATCAGGACCGCTTCGCCGATAATATCACCAGGAGCATACACCACTGAACCATTGCCCGCGACTAAAGTTGTGCGAGCAATCTCAGCACGCCAAATCGCGCCTTGATCAGTAAAGATGTACAAGAAATCGTCACCGTTAATATCTGTGACTAGGTCAGCGATGTTTCCGATGAATTGTCCAGTCGTGGGCGAAAACTGAGGAATCTGGATTTGGGCGACAACATTAGTTCCAGCAAATGGTGTCTCAGCTGGGTAAAATTGATTGTTTTCAAAGGTCAACGCAGGATCGTTGGGATTCGCTGCCTCAAACCCGGCGTTCAGATCACGATTCTGTCGGCTAATCGCTTCCCCGGTATTGGGATTTAGACGATAGATGATGTTGTTCGCTGTGGGCGCATTTGCGGGCCCAACTATTTCCAAGTTTAGATTGGCGTCCAAACCAACATTGATGCCTGTGAAATTTCCACGATTGGCAGCCCCATATAGAAACTGAGTTCCAAAAAACGCCAAGCTGCTGAACTCAGCACCATCATTGGCGGCAACGTTCAAGCTATCGCCGTTAGCAGCGAAAGCATTCTGAAAGGTGCTAATTCCTGTGTTGTTTAGCGGTGTCGTACTACCATCGCCTTCAACCGAAAATGTCGGTGAAGTGTTCGCGTCTGTTGACGGTGTTCCCCCAGTAAGTGGCTGTGAAATTGCGATGACTCGCCCATCATTTGCTTGTGCAACCGCTCCAACTGGATCTGATGTAGAACCAATGATGCCGTCCCGCTCGCCATTGAACGGATTGTGAATCGCGATCCTTTGCGAGCCGCCGGAATCGTTGAAACCGATCAGTGTCACGTCACCAATATGGTGCTCCACAATATTGCTGCCATCAGCGTTGAATGCGACTTGTCCCAGTGGGTTCTCGTCGGTGCGAACCACATGCGGAAGATCGGTGTTATCAAAGAAATCTTCATCACGCGCTGCACCGAAGCGGTCATCTACAATCCGAAGCGACGAATCGATTGGTTCTAATCGGAAGTCCGTGTTAGGTGCATTCAAGTTTGTGAACTGCAAAAGATCCGCTGGAATCTGGGAGTTATTCGCAACGGTCACTTGGAAGTCAGGAATCGTATCGGTACCTGCACTCAACTCAAGTGGGCCAATGAATGGATCCGATGGCCCGTAAGAAGCACTGTCCAGCACACTTGGGTCACCGGGTTGATTTGGAAGCGTTGGCGAGACTCGGTCATCCAACACATTCGAATTGGTTCCAATAGCGACTAGTTCGCCAGCAGCATTGTATAAATAGGCTCCTAGATTAGCTCTGGACAAACCATCGGCGTAATCGACATCGATTACTACCGAGACTCTGTTGTCACGAGCATCCTCTCCAGCACCACCCTCGGCATCCTGGATGTTATCGCGTCCAACTGCAAACCGGAATGTCGCCGGATCATCGGATTGGGCCGAAGCCGAAATTGCAGCACGATCCGTATTTCCAAGTCCGTCCAAGTCCAGGGTCGCTCCACCGCCTGGGTGAGCAACGTCACCAGTCAATGGGCTGTGACCAGGAAGTCCAATGGCTTGGACGCCCGTTGTTGCGTAGCGAATATCTGCGTACCGAACGATCGAACCACCAACCTCATCACGTTCCTGCAAACGGACGCTTAGTTGGTAAGAACCTTGGGTTTCGCCATCGGTTAAAGAATTCTGAATGGCGACTGGATCGGTTAGGTCCGCTGAATTGGAGCTTCGTACGCGAACGTAGTAGGTCAGCGTGGTGCCTGTTGTCCCAGGCAAAACCGCTCGCAGTGCTGAATCACCGTCGTTGATACTATTGAAGTCGCGAATACCGCCACCAAGTTCGTTGATGCGGACATCAGGATTCAGCTGCGTCGGCAATGCGTGACCTGGAGCAAATCCAATTGTGTCGCCAGTGACAACATCACTTGGGTTCACATAGGTCAATTCGCCGTTGATCGATTCGATTCGCGAATCATCACTTAGCGCGAGAACATTTCCATTCCCGTCCAAGATTTCAAGAACGGTGTCCAAGCTTTCATCGGTTTGGTCAATGTCAAACCAAACCAACGTTCCCGCTGTACCACGGAAACTGTAGATGTCTTGGTCGCCGGCAGCAGCAATGCTTCCGTGTACCGTGAACCCAAGTCGCCGGTTTTCATCACCAAAGAATTCACCAGGAGCCAACTCTCCCAATTGTTGCGCTGCTGCAATGACTCCATTCTCATCGCCGATTCCGCCAATCGCTCCTTCAAATTCAATTGCCGTATCGACATTTCGGTCGTGGCTAAAAGGATCAAGTGTGATTCCTTGCCAGTCACCTGGTGCTGCGGCCGAAGGACCAACAAGTGTAGAACACGCGCCGCTTCCGAGCGTGTCATTCATCGCAAATCCGTCGGGACTAAATCCAGAGCCGACTGTGCAGTCATGAATTGATGTCAAGACAACCGGATGGCTGGGAGTACCCAGGACTTGGATTCGACCGCCAATGCGATCATCGATATCAAGAGCTTCGCCCGTCGCCAGCAATTCAGCACCATTGTCTAGCTTGACGACAAGAGATTCTTGGCCTGAACTTTCCAAACGCAAACCGTTGCTGACATGGAAATTCGTCGAAATGATATCTTCACGCAAAACATGAACTATGTCCGTGTCATCCCAAACGGACTCGGCGTACAGTTCGCCCCCGCGAATCTGAACAGCGTTGATATCGTTGCCATCAAGTGCATTGCCTCGTATCAGCGGACCATTGTTCCCAGGAGGCACATCGAACAATCCGATGGCTCCCGTTTGACGGCCGGTGTCCTGGCGAAGTTCGGCGTCCAACGAATTGGCATTGATGCTAATGACTGCGCCTTGAGTATCACCGTCGCCGTTGTTGACAAAAGTGTTGCCAACAAAGATCGGCTGGGAGCCGTTAACAAAAATGGTCGCAACAGAGTTGGGCTGTCGGTTTTCGCGGCCAGGATCGCTTTGTCCGCCCTGCCCTTCAGCATTGAATTCGATCGTGCTGTTTGCAATCCGAGCATCGGCCTGATGGATCTCGACGACATTGAACCCGGCAGTACTTCCTTCAAGTCCAGAGATGCCTCCACCAAACGCGAGCGTGGCGTGATCAATACTGATACGGCTGGTCGGTGCTGCATACAAACCAGACCATTCACCTGGCGTCCCAACGCTAGGGCCATCATTGCTTGTATCAAACGTTCCGCCAGCACCAAAACGATCATCGCCACGTGATGTGAACACGATTCCCGTGTCTTCGGTTCCTTCAGCGATCAGGTTTGCACCAAACCCCAATTCAATCCGTGCACCTTGGCTCTTGAAAATGATGCCTGGATCAATCACCAAACCCGCGTCTGGACGTGCTCTATTTTTTGTTGAAACAACATCCAGCTCGATCGCGTTTGCTGCAGGGCTTGCAACCCGGTCAACGAAAACGCTGGACGAGCCATCTAGTTCAGCGATTTGGAAAAATGCACCGCCATTGGAGCGATACAAGCGACGCGAAACAAAATCGCCGGTCACAGCTGGGAAACCCGACAGGATAACGGAACCGTCAGGTCCCACAGTCGTCGACTGCTGAGCGGATGAAATGCTCTCGCCACCAAATTGATCAACCAATGTGTAGCGATAGAAGTAAGTATCCGCAGCCAGGTTCCCGCCAGTTGATGGCGTCAGCCCCAAGATTGGACTCGGCGCCACTGATTCTTGGATCGGGCCACCGGACTGCCCGTTTACTAACAGACTTTCGCCCAGAACGTGAACAATGTCGGTGTCATCCAACCTTGCGGTCACATCCAAGCGTTCCAGTTCGTTACCTGGCAGAGTATCAATGCGAATAAAAAGTCCATTGGTCGCATTTCGCGCCAGGAAGTTTCCATGTAAATCTGGGCCAATGCGCTCGTAGTCAGGTACGAAACCATTTGGTGACACACTCTCCGCTTGAAATGCAGTTTCAACGAAAGTCGTATGCAAGAAAGTATTCGGATCCGCAGAAATCGCTGCATTGCCGCTATCAATGATGGTGTTGAAGGAAGCTTCAACACGAGCTTCTGAAAGATTGATCGGAGCGATCACGCCGCCTGCCGACGACACACTACCGCCCGCATACTGAATGATTGCATGATTGATGTAGTTCGGGAAAATTCCGTCTTGCTCAGATATTTGACGCCCCTGTGCAGCATCAACATCATTGCGAATATCCAATCCGCCCCAGTTGCCTGGAATCGGAGTATTGTCATTCGGGTTCGCGTTAACCGCAATTGAATGATCATCGAAACTGGTAAACCGAACCGGCAACTGTGGCGTGCCCAGAACTTGAATCGCGCTACCACTGCGGTCAATTCCATTGTCATCACTGCCAACCGAAACCCGTGCATCACGGAACTTCAAAATCGCTCCGGCGTCAATCACAAGGGTCGTGTTTGCAGGCACGATCAAATCACGACCATCTTCTAACGTTGTGTTGATGCCAGGGATGAATCCAACTTCATAAGCAACGTTGTCGCCCAAAGTAGTGATGTCATTGTCGACACCATCATTTGGCAATACGCGTACAACTGCGTTGCTTCTGGTCGCCGCCAAGGCAAACGCATCATCAATATTGTCCAAAGGTGCATTCAGCGTTCCAACACCACCGATATCGGGAGCCGCATCGGGCTTGCGCACGTAGATCGTGTCTGCAACATTCGCTGCGGTAAACCAGTAGTTGTAGTTGCCTCCTTCCTGTCCATCACGATCGCCATCTAGCTTGCTGCCGTCGCCGTCGGTCAATGCGGCAGTCGTGGTTGAAGACTTGAATTCCACACGTAGGTTATAGTTGCCTTCGCTACGTCCACCTTCCGAGGTCAGACCCGACTCAACATCGTTGGTGTCATTGCCATCAGCCGCTACGCCAATGTAATAAACGCCCTGTTGGTCGATCTCGAATTCAATGAAAGCGTCGTTGCCAAAGTAGTCGTCATTTTGTGCAACCAACTCCAAGCCGCCGGGTTGTTGACGATACAGAGTCAAACGCGAGTCCAATAGGCTCGCATCACTCAATCGCTCGGCAATCGTTTGCACCTGGAGAGTACCTTCGTCCTGTAGGTTAATCTCGTACAGGTCAACATCTAAGGCTTCCGCTTGATGCAAGAAATTCAAGTGGACAACGTCAGGCAGTCCTGGAAAGACGTTGTCAACAACACCTGCGGAGCTTACAACGCTGCCGCGAAGATCGTATGCGTGATCCAGGCCAAGCGTATGTCCTACTTCGTGGATCGCTGTCTGAAAGAACAAACCGCCGTAATCACTACTGTCCGATGAAGGAAAGTCAACCGTATCGATGATCACAACATCGTCACTAGCCAACCCCAAGATGCCGCCCGCCTCGCTTCTGCGCGTCGGATCAAGTATGGACAAATCACCTACAATCAACCGCAGACCCGAATTTTCTGTTTCTACAAACTGAACGCCAGCTTGAGCGCTATAGATATCCAAGATCTCGCGGAATCTCGCTTCTTGCTGCGCGTTGACCGCATTAAATAGTGGCGTCCCAAACGGATCGACTCCATAGGGATCATTCCGCAAGAACGTATACTCGACCACTGTGATTAAATTATCAGTATCACTATCGTCGGTGTGCCGTTCAGAGCCACCGGAAGTGATTGTTTCGATATCACGGTGCCCGATCTCATCACTTGCCCCGACGCTGTTAGCCAACGGGCGCAGCGTCCCATTGCTAATCTGCTGGTCAAGCAGCAAGCTAAAGTTTCCATCGACTTCGGCTGTCGAGATCACACCGCTCAAATCAAACGCCGTTGAGACCGAAATGCCAGGTTCCGAGCTAGGTGTAAACGGAGTCACTGGGATATTCTGAAACGCTACGTCGTCCCCAATCCGTAGTCGAAACGAGATCGGATCGTTTCCTGGAACCAGATTTTCTAGGTTGCTTGGGAACGTCAACGTCACGCGCTGCAAGACAGGATCGATGGTCACGGAATCTGGAGCGAATGAAAAATCGTCTTCAGTGGTCGCCGTGCCAGCCGTATCGACCAACTGGTAAAACGCTGCGTCGCCAATCGTCGATCCTGGTCGGAACAGATCAGCGTCATCAAAGTAAACATCGATGTCGGCACCGCGACGTGTCGAAATACCATCTTGGGAATCGATCGGTTGCTGGACGACAGCAATTACTCTGCCACCAAGTTCAACATCAAAATCAATCGACTGAAACGACTCTCCGTCAATTGTGCGGAACGCATCGCCGAGTTGGTTTCGGACCGCCGTGATACCGTCATTGCCATTGTCTTCACCAAAAATCTCAATCCGATAACGATCATCGGCAAGCGTTTCGGCGAACCGCATGATCACGGTTTGCTCGTTGTCGCCAAATCCCAAAAAACCGGGTGTAATCGGGATCTCGTCACCGTCAAATGTGCCATCATTGCCAGCTGGAGTGACACGAATACCACCTGCAAATGTGGATGGGTCAAGCTGTTGCCCTCCATCGAAACGGAATGTCAATTGCGTTGGCGAAAACTGCAAAAAGTTCACTTCGCCTTCGTCAAAGAGTTCGCCGGCATTTGGGTTCACGCCCAAAAGACGAGGCCCCGTGGCGTCTTCTTTCTCTAAGGGAACTGTTGGCGTGGGGCCAGTTGGCGGATTGAACGTAGCTGCGGCGAAATCAGTCGACGGATTGAACGTAGAAGCAGCAAGGCTAGCTGACGCACTGAACGAAGCAGTAAGACTGGTTGGTGGATTGTAGGTAGTGGGCGCAAGAATTCCTTGATCTACAAACGCTTGGCGGATCTGTGATTCATTCGCGCCACCATTGATGTTGTTGTTTGCCAGCAAGATTGCACGAGCAGCGTCGGGCAGCGTCGCGCCAAACGGCAAGGCGTAACGGTGCTCCAGAACCAGCTGGTCCGTAGCCCCATCTCCAATTACAGCGCGAATGTCCCACAATGCACGCGACCAAATCTCGCTGTCTTCATCAATAGCTCCAGCAAAATCTATGCTGTTACCTTGGTACGAATCCGCAAAAGAGACATCGTCATCCCCAGTTGTATCGCTCTGCGATTCCAGAACAGCGCCACTAGAAGCATCGACAATGGTGCGGAATTCCCCCGCTGGCTCCGCTGAGCTGACGCTGGTTTCCCAGGCAAGAACGCTTGTTCCATCGCCATTCTCATACCAAACTTGCTCGGTGATTGGAGCCGAAATCGTCGATTCAATCCCGTTGTAAAGACCAGCAGCTTCAACCGCCAGGTTTGAACTGATTGCGGGCCCACCTCGAAACTGAATCAAGTCTGGCTTGGTCTCAAGGTGCAGCGACTGAATCACACCGTCGGAATTCAGGTGAACCGATGCCGCTGTTCCAAATACAGGAATGCCATCGACCACACGCTGGAACCGAGCATGGCTGCTTGCAAAACCGTTCGTCACCCCAATGAGCTGAAAGTCACTTTCGGGCTCCACGGACTGCAAGAAAGCGAGCGCCGAATCACGAGGGTTGTTGAAATCCCCCTCAATCGAAAGCTGTTCGTAAGAAATTCGATCGCCGTCGTTGAAGACTACAAAGTCAGCAATGTCAGCGGCGAGCAACTCACGTTTCTCTAATGTTTCGTGATTTAGCTGACGAGATGCTGGTTCCGGCAGGCGTCGGCGAAGTCGTGTTTTTGGCATAGGAGAGCCGAATAATTATTAGAGGGGGGAATCTAATTATGAACGAATAGCGTCGTGCCGAGGCGCGAACGCATAAACCTCGACCACCAATGAGTGGGCGAGGAAAGAATAATTACGGGAGGGGGAATCACACCTGCCCCCACCGACCAGTTGCTGGTCGAAAAAGGCAGGACATGATTGTGGATCTATCATCCTTGTAGGTTACTCAGATTGAATTCATCTGCCAGCATTGTGATTGCGCCATCAAATGACTCATCACTTTGCCTTGATGCGTTGTCATCAATTTCAAAGCCGTCGGTAGGGAAATCCTGCTCACCTGTCGATATTTCGACTCCACGAGCGAAAATTTGGTCCGAAGCGTTGTTCGACTCATTTTCTATCGGTGGACTGAAGTTCGAGGTAGGAAGGTTGGAAGCTGTCGCTGCGAACGCGGTGGTCGTTCCAAACGCAGAAGCCAAGAACTCGCCTTCAGGCTGCCCGTTAGCGGCGCGCTGGTTCAGGTCGTTAATCACGATCAAGGCATCTAGCGAGCTGACCCGACCATCACCGTTGACATCAACAAAGTCTGGTGGTGGTGCGCCAATCTCACTGACCGGAACAAAGCTTCGTCCATTTGCTTGGTTATTCAGTAAGTTCAAGATTCGCAGAGCATCCAGAGCAGTCACAAAACCGTCGGCGCTGACATCAGATCTCAGATCAGCAATTGGGTTCTGGAAGCTCGATTGATTCAACGTCAAAGTAACCGTGACAAATTCACTGATCCGTCCAGTTGAATCTCTGGTCCGATATGTGAACGAATCAGTGTCGCCAACAACGCCGGATGTGTTTGTGTAAACAAACGTTCCGTCGGACTCCACGACCAGCGTTCCTAGTGAAGGCTGACTCAGCGAATTCAAATCGACTTCGATCGCATCGCCATCAGCATCACTATCATTTCGCAACAAACCTTCTGCTGGGTTCAGTATCTGCAGGGCAGATCCAACAGACACGTTGTAACCATCGGCAGTCGCGAAAGGCGCGTCTGCAACGGACAGAATGTTCAATGTGAATGTATCGCTGACCTGGAAAGATCCGTCCGATGCACTGATTTCGATCTCGATGCTACCAAACTGATCGGCTTCTGGAATCACACGAATGTTGTTATCCGGCTGACCATTGGCATCAGGCAATTGAATTGACTGGATCAATGGATTCTGTGCAATCTGCTCAGCGGTAGGATTGATCAGATTACCCAAACGAGCGATTGAGTACGTCAATGGCTGATTGTCTGGGTCCGCAAAGACACTGCCAAGGTTTCCGACAAACGTCGTGTCTTCATTTGCATTCGCGGGATCAAAGGTACCAATCACGCTAGGAGGATCTGGCGTATCGGCCACACTGATCGGCACGTTCTGTGACGTGGATAGACCGTTGGAGGTCGCCGTCACTGTGATGAACGTATCGCCGAAGGCGAATGGCGGCAAATCAAGAACCAATGTCTCTCCGACTACTCTTGCGATAACTAGCGAAGAGTTATTGGAAGTAACTGAGAACGACAGCGGATCGTTTTCCGGGTCGTTAAACCACGCCTGCAAATCAAACACGAACTGTTGTGGATCAATATTGCTTTCATCGAAAGCCAAGCTGTCTGGCCCAACAAAGATTGGTGCGTTGTCTGTGCCACCAACAATGATCGACGCGGTACCAATCGAAGTTGCACCCAAACTATCGGAGACCGAATAGTCGAATTGGTCGATACCGCTAAACAAAGGCGGCGGACTGTAGATCAACACATTGTTACCCAACTCAACTGTACCACCACGGAACGTCGTCAGCGGAAACTGACCAACAGTTAACGTGGCCTGTTGTCCGGCGTCAACTTCGTCCTGTGGACCAGGAAGGTCGTTGGACAGGATGCTGCCAGGACCATTGATTGGAATTTCTAGTTGAACGTCTTCCTGACCGTTGAAGTTCTCGTTGACCACAATCGGCGGGTCATTCACTGCATTGACAGTGATCACGACCGTTCCCTGAGTCGCAGCGACTTGTGACAATTGTCCAGGAGGCGGCGTATCAGCAACAACGTATGTAAACGTGTCCGGCACACTACCGTTGAAGTTGGCCGGCGGTGTGTAACGAATGGCATTGCCGTTGTCCGTAATCACCAACGTACCGCCTTGGCTTGTCAAAAACGCGCCGCGTGCACTACTCGCTGATTGAATGAACAAAGGTTGGCCTGACTCATTCGCAGGACCAGGGGTAAAGAACGGTGTGATCAGTTCTGCACTCGTGAATACTCGAGGCTGATCCTCATTGATCGTCGTGCTGAATTCGACATTCGCAGTATTTGCAACCGGAGGATCGTTCACAGGCAAGACATCGATCTGAACCGTGATCGGTGTTGAACTAACAATGTCGGCGGTAGGATTCGACGGATGCACATCCGTGACCCGAGCCGTGAACGAAACCAGACCACTGAATTCAGCAACAGGTGTAAACGTAAACGTTCCGTCTGATGCCAAGTTAAGTTCACCAGCGATCGTCCCATCGGCAGTCTCTAGCGTACGTATGCCAGTGTCTTCGGCAACAACTGCCACGTCGTCCCCATCAGGATCCGTAACAATATCTAAAATGCCGTTGTCGTTGGCTGTGTTGACGGTCAGCGTGCCATCAGCATCCTGTGCTTGCAGTGCAGTGTCTTCGTTTGTTGTGTACTCACGAATAGCCTGCGTCAAAACAGGAGCTCTTCCAGGTACCAGTTGAACAACATAATCTTCAACCTCACCACTTAGCGCCAATCCACTTGGGCCCAATCCGCCCTCGCGGGAGACACGGAATCGAGCGTAGGTCTCAAGCGTAGTTGGTGGGTTCGGTGCGATCTCAGGGATTGTGATTACAAACGTTCGTGTTACTGGTCCGCCCGTATCGGTGAACAAAGCACCTGAGGTCGCGCCTGTAATCACGTTTTCGCCTGGATCATCCCAGTCGCCATCACCATTGAAGTCAATCCAGGCTTGCAAAATACCGCCGCCGCTTACCGTGACATCAATCGGTGTCAGCACGTCCTGGTTAAAGATACCCAGCGGGTTGGTCTCACTCGTAAAGATGACACCGTCTTCATCATCACCATCGATCACAACCGTATCGCCAGAAGCCACAACACTTGCAGGTGTCAAAGGACTCTCTTCGATTGCTTGAATGATTGCCGCTGTGATCGCTTCATCGCTGAAGTCCGTTGGCTGGATCGCAAAGTAATCTTCGTTGAATCGTCCATTCAGGTCGAACTCCAACGTCGCTTGGGTAACCCCGGTGTCAATCGTGATTGTGTCACCATCGCGGGTAGCAGGGTCAATGCCACTTCGGAGAACAATGGATGCGGCTCCGGCGGCAACCGACGTATCGAACAACGCACCAGAATCACTGACCAAAATTCGTAGATCATCGCCGTCAGCACTGGTACCCGGTAAACCGTCCGTTTCGGCATCAATCAGCGTACCGAGTCGCAAATCGCCAACCACGTGTCGTGCACCATCGTTAGCCAATAGCGTTGGGTGACGTCCTGGCACACCCAAGACTGGATCAGGGGCATCGCCAAAGTCCAAAGCAACTGTTGGCATCAGAATCGTAAATTGAGTCGACAAGTCTTGTCGGTTTGCTTCGAGCGGATTGCCCGCCAAGTCCGTGATTCCTGGCAAGAAGTAGCTGCGAATTGGTTCGCTAAAGATGACGCCGTTCTCAACGAACAATGTGTTGCCACCTCGATCAGAAGCCACCAACGTTGTCACAGGAGATTCGCCTGCCGGGTTGATCGATGCCAAAGCCTGCAGCAACGCTTCCTTGATCTCTACTGAACTGAACAGCGGCGAGATCCGGACTGGAATCGCTCCGCCAGGAACACCTTCTACATTCAAGGTCGGTGCGGCAGTCACATCAACGATTGTCCCAGGCAAGTCATTCAGGTCGACGCGTCCTGTTGGGTTTCCATCGGCGTCTAGCTCGGCAACCGCATTGAGTCGCAAGCCGCCAAGGTTGTTATTGATCGCCGCAGCCAAGCTGAACGCGACGTCGCCAACCGAACTACCTGGCTGGAAAGCAACCTGAACGTTGTTGCCGGCAACTCCGCCGCCACCAAGGATCGATTCAAACTCGAACAGTACTTCTATCGTACCCTGTTGAATTCTGATGATTTCACCATCGCTCACGATACCGCGAGTGGTAGTGATCTGGGGAACACCCGCAATGCCGGCGGCTGGATCGCCACCAGTGTTGACTCGTGCATCATCAATGCGGCCAAGCGAAATCACGCCATTGCCTTGATAGACAGCAGTGATTCCAATTCCCAAGCCATTGATCGTCGTCACCAAAGTCGTGGACAACTGGTCGACATCATCAAACGAGTTGAAGCTAACCGCGGTTGCAGTCGGATTGTTCAAGTTTGAATTCAAATCGAACTCGAACAAAATGTCGTTGCCAACATCATCTTGCAAAATCAGAACGCTACCGTCTTGGATACCGCCGCCACCAACCAGTGGAATTCCCAGCAGTAGAGGACCAAAGACTTCAATGGTCGATGATCCAGTGACGCTAGGCGAACCACTGACTTCTAAAGTTGTTGTGCGAAGATCAGTAAGCTCGATGTCACCAGTTGGCACGCCCAGGAGATCAACAACTGCTTGAGCATCAATCAACAAATTCCCAGGGTTGGCATTGATTGCGTTCGCAAGAGCAACCGCATTATTACCCGCCGAATCGCCCGGCAAGAACAAGACTGGAACATTGCCAGTCGCAACACCGTTAGCCAAAGTCGCTAATTCAAACTCATAGCTAACAAAATCCGAACCCTGTTGGATCGTGATTACATCACCATCTGAAACGCGTCCACGTTGCGGTGTGATGCTTGGGATGTTCGTATTATCAACACGAGTCTCTGGGATCTGCCCAAGCGAAACTTGGCCATTTCCAATCGCCTCGGCAACAACTCCAAACGCTGCGATGTTGATCGCGTTGGCAAGACTGACAGAAAGTTCATCTGCGTCGTCAAAAACAGTGAAAGGAACAGCGTTTGCGGTCGGAATCGACAGTGAATTGTCACCATCGAACTCGAACAAGACGTTGTTACCAACTCCGTCACGAACAACCAAAACCGAACCATCTGCCAAAGTCAAACCACCGTCAGCTGGCAAGTTCAAGACCAACGGACCGATGTTGATCGTGGAACCTCCATCTGATGTCCGAGCGCCAATGACTTCAACTGATGTGTCAACCGAGAAGCCTAAGCCCTCTTCACCACCGACGCTTAAAATGCCTCCATCGACAACCTGAACTTCATTCGGATTCAAGCCACTAATGGGAGTGCCCTGAAGCTCGCTTGCGATCAACGTCGCAATCTCGTTGGCCGTCGAAGCACGGGTCAGCGGAATCGGGATGTTGCCTGGCAAGACACCGTCGTCCATCGGTACGCCGTTCTCATCCAACTCATCAGTTCGATTGAATTCGTAAGTTATCGACGGGGCGCCATTGTCAGGCGTAACGACAAGCGTGTCGCCATCAGCTGGCGTGCGGCTGACACCGACTGCCGATACCTGACCACCAATGACTTCAACCGTTCCATTAACCGGCAAGTTCAAGTATACGATGTCGCCAGTAATCGTCGGGTTGAGCTCCAGCTCTGTTAGTGAAATCGCATCGACAATCGCTTGGGCGACTTCTGCAGATGTCAGTGGATTCGGGTTCGGAGCAATATCAATCTCGACCGAACCAGGGGCCACAGGCGCGAGGCCGTTACTGAATTCAAACTGAAGTGAAACGTTATTTCCAGTGATTATGAAACGGTCGCCGTCGACAACACCGCCAGCGTCAGCACCAGCCGAAGGCACTACCAAAGCCATCGTTCGGCTGGCTTGCAGTAGGCCACTGCCCGATGTCTGCGCGGTAGCGCCCGGTTCGGCGCCAACCACGACTCGGTCATCGATCACCCGGACGTCAACGTCCAAGTTCCCAGCGTCGACTTGGCCTTGAATCGAATCGGCAATCGATTGCGCGATTTCATTCAAGAAAATATCAAGTCCTTCTGGGTCGTTGTTCGGCGTGGGGGTCGCCGGCAGTGGTACTTCGACGGTACCTGGCAACGTTACAGCATCACTGTTGAACTCAAATACAATGACTGGATTTTGGCCATCATTGATTTGGAAAATGTCACCGTCGCGAACGCCATCAGCATTGGTTCCTTCACGTGGAACAATCACTGTGATTGGCTCAGGCACCAACAGTTGAAATCCAGTTTCAAACTCAAAGACGACTTGGCCATTCAAAGAGTCTGTGATCACAAACTGATCGCCATCGGAGATTTCGTCTGGCTCAGGTGCTTCGATGACAGTCTGGTCACGATTGTTCAGTGCAATTCGATAAGCACGCTCGTTGTCCCAAATCCCTGCCAGCGGCGTCAACGTGATAACGTTTCTTGTCTCGTCGTAGTTGAACGTGTAATCAATGTCCTCGACCAACAACTGCTCGTCTTCAAACAGAGTCAAGTTGGCTCCTGTAGGACGCAATCCAGGAATCTCTGGCACGACAACGGTTGCATCATCGATTCCCAGTCCCGTGAATGGATCGGATGAATCACCATTGTCACGAAGCTGAATTCGGAATTCTTCAAAGACACCGCCGCTTAGGTTGATAAAGCTGACCGCTGGATCGCTATCGATTCCTTCGGAATCATTGTCGCGTGGCACCTCGGCAATGGCGACAGGCCCAATAAAGTCAGCTAACTCTGTTGATCCACGGTCAGTGAATACCGAAGCACCGATACCTAGCGGTGGAGCCGCATCGGGATGGTCAGCACGCAAGATGCCCGCTTCGTCAGTAATTGGTGCAAGGACATTGCTAATCGGAAGCCCAACTGACGCACGTAAGTTCGCAAGGGCAACTCGCTCATCCAATGAATTGATAGATGAATCAACGATCAGCGAATCCAGACGCGGCTGGAAATCATTGCCGGCAGGATCGACCAACGCTGGATCGTTCGGGCCTAGCGTAATATTGAAATTATCAGTTCCGCCGTTCGCATTCACATTGCTTGGGTTACCAGCAGTTCCACCGCCAGTATTCGCGGCGAACACTGTCGTGGCAGTTGCATCGTGCTGGAACACGTTGCCAACCGCGATGACTTCCATTCCCTTCGGCGAGGTTGGTTCAACGACCAGGCTCTCATGCAGATTCAAAAACACGTTGTTCAGTAACGTTGGGCTAGCACCACCGGAGACCAACACGCCTGTTTCAAACAAGAGTTGATCACTGTTTTGACCTGGAACTGGATCCAAGCTGAATCCGGGTGCCAAACTGATATCGATATCCGAGATTCCTTCCGCGAATATATAGAGTTCGGTCGATCCGTTACCAACTCCAATTTGGCGATCATGGCCAAACCCGCCGGTATTGTGGTCAGGTGCGAACAATGTTGGGCCAATTACCGTTGGCCGCTCTGGAAAGAAAATGTTGTCAGTCGGAAACGCCGTCAACCCAGCGGCGGCTCCATCGCTACCGCCAAGTGCAGTTCCGTTGAGCGCCGCGGCAAGGGCCCGCATCACATCCGGCACACGAGAACCAAATGGAACATTGATGGTTTGCTGATTCGTTGCACCAATGTCATCAATGAAAGTCACAACAATGCTTCCGCCCAGGGTTGCACCCGTACTGAAGGTTGTGTCAGGTTCATTGGTAAAGTTGTCTGCGCTCAGCACAAACGATCGCTCGGTAAAGACCTTGGCCGAAATGTCATAAGAGCCAACGGCGGTGTTTCCAGCGACACGTCCAGAAAGAGCCAGAGCATCGTACTCGTCGTTTCCATCCGCGCTGACACCGATGTAATAGCGCCCCGTTGCCGGTGCACTGAAATCAATAAACGCGTCTCGGTTATTTACATCATCAGCTACAAGGTTCGTCCCGGCTGACCTCGGTTCCAAGTGGTCTGGCGCAATGTCATTTTGGCTCAAAGCCAACGGAGTACCGCTGCTGTCAAAAATGCGAATCGAAGTATCTGGTCCGCCAGCGATGGTATCGATATCAACTACCAATCGATCGCCAACATCCAAGAACACGTGATAAAAATCGACGTCCGCTTCCGGCGGCAACGGCACGTCGTTGTCACCTAGGAAAGCTGTGGTATCAAAAATTCCACGGCCATCACCAATATTCAGTCCCAATGAATCTTCGATCAGATCATTTGGTTCCGATGTCGACGGGTCAGGTTGGAAATTGCTTGCCAGCCCGTCAGCACCGTAAAACGTATTGTTGATGATCCGAGAGAACGGCTGCGGTGCTTCGTGGACAGGTGCCTGGTAGGTCACTAGTGACGGTGAAGAAACATTACTGGCGCCGCTAATGTAGAGTGCAGGTCGCTCAAAGAATCCTGTGTTGAATCCATTGGAGCCTCGTATCAACGTCGATGGGCCAATCTGAACTTCGACCAATTCGACCAGCCCGTTGGTCTGCAAGATACTTCCTTGAATTGACTCTCGAATCGCATGCAGGATCTCAAGCGCTACATACTCTTCGCCTCGACCTAAATACGGACCACCATTAGCCTCATTCGGGTGTCGGAAATAGACCGGTACGTTGCTATCTCGAACACCGTCTCCACCATTCAGACCGCTACCCGGAATAGGCTTATTCACAGCTCCGGCACCAATGTCCTCGAATTCAAAGACAACAGTTGTTTGTCCCGCTGTGATTGAAAACGTAGAACCATCGGCAATGAATGAGCCAATGCCAGGATCGCCGAATGGATAGTTGTACGTATCGTTAATCAATTGCGGAGGCTCGATGACCCACGGTGCAACCTCGCCTTCGACTTTAACGCCAGCAAACTGCGCTTGGTCAAACGTGTTGTTTTGAATCACTAAGCTTGGGGCCAATCCACCTTCAACACTATTGTTCAACACTGGCAGGTTACGTACGGCGCCAGGGCTAGTATTTCCAATGCGTGGCACTTCTAGCAGTGGATTATCGACTGCAAAGAACGGGTTCTCGTCACGACTTCCAGGTTCACTCCAAACACCAATCCCACGGACATCGCTGATCGTATTATGCTCGATAATGATTTGGCTTTGCGATCTCACGAAATTCTCGTCGCCAGACCCTTCATGCAAAATCGCTGGCAGCAAGAGATTGCCATCGCTGTCTGTGGTCAATTCGGTAGGAGCACTGCCAGCATTAGGAATCGCCAAGAATGTACCAGTCGCTGTACCGCTCAAGAGCAAGCGGCCATCAGTCAAGGTTTCAGTATCGAGTCCACCAGAAGAAGCAGATTCCAATGCAATCGCGGTCTGATTGTTGATCCCTGCCCGAATCGCTTCCGCAACTTGGCTGGCTGTGTCGGTCGCACTGAACAGAATCGGTGAATTACCGAATTCCACGGCCCCCGTTGTCGTGAATTCAAATGTTACATTTGCAGCACCATCACCTAGTACAAACGTGTCACCATCAGCAACTAAATCGCCGGTCGGTGCAACCAGGGTTACGCTTTCATTGTGCCGATCGTTTGTATCAAATCCAGTTGTTCCTGTCTCAGATGCCAGACGAATTTCAAGTTGGTACTCGCCGACTCCAGTGGTAGATGCGCCGCTGAATGTGTCATCAACTGTCGCACCAAAAATCGATTCTCCACGCTCAGCAAAACCAACAATGAAATCATCCAGCAACAAGCCTGCCGCGAACGATGGTCCACCGCCCGAGTTGTAGTTAAATGATAAAGTGATTCCTGTGTGGCCCGCGAAGTCATCCAACGCAACGCGGATCTGATCCCAACCGCCTTCGGTAAAGCTATGAGCAACAGCGCCAGCTGGATTCTGGTCGCTAGCGATCGTCAATTCGGCAGTATCACCAAGACCTGCGTCATACAATCGATTGAAGTAAAGGAACGGCAAATCCTCTGGCACATACCCAGCCAAGTCAAACGGTTCACTAGTGATTGAACCAGAATCAACGGTTGTTGGACGCAAGAACGCAAGCACATCTGATTCTTCACCGAACACAGGAATCGTTGGCATGTTTTCAATCGACACATGCAGCGTATAGGTCCCAGTAAGGCCACTCGCGGCAGATGCCGAGTTCGCGGCCACTGTAACTAGGGCTTCGTGCCCAGTAACACCGATAAAATAGGTGCCCGGTGCCAGGTCGAATGGATCGCCTATGTGCGTTTCTGTATCAAGGAACGCATCTTTGAATGAATTGCTTCCGCTTTCACCATCAACTACCAAGCTGCTTTCGATATCAAGCGGGTCGCCTGGATTTGGCGGCTCGAACACACGTTGCAATCCAGTCGGAGTCGCCTGCAGCAAAATCAGGGTTGTATCAACACTTCGCAGCAGTGGATCCAAGTTGACGTTTGGAAATTGGGTGTCTTCTGTGTTCTTTTCCCACCCCTGGTCAATATCCAGAATTACACGACTTGGCTCCACAATAGTGAAACTGTAAAAGTCGGCGCCATCCAAGTTGCCTGCAATCGAGATATGTGGAATGACAGTCGAAGTGTTACCTGGTGCAGTTCCTAAAGCTCCTCCGACATCACCATTCTCGGCAAGTGAAAACGGGAATCCATTCAACGAAACTGGCAGTGGGCTGTTGTCGGTCGTGTTGAACGAATTTACCGCGTCACCACCGGTGATAAACGCTTCGGGAAAGACAGGTGAACCGACAACTGGTGCCAGTGGATCTGGCGGTGTGCCGTGGCCCACTTGATTGTCCGTTGAAAATGTAAAGCCCGTTCCAGCAACACTCGGGAACAACTCTGAGACTTGTGGCGCGTTGACGCCGGTTGTTTCATTACCTTGAATTCGATCTTCAACAATTCGATCAATTGAAACCAATGGCTCGCGAATCGAATCCTCTAGAAAGGCAGGGTCACGGCCTTCTGGTGAGATCGCGATATAATAGGTGCCAGGCACAACATCGATAGGACCGATGAACGGGTCATTGTTTGTAATCGATCCACGAATCAATTTTTCAAACGCAGTGTTTTCGCCAAGCGGACTGGTCAAGTCATCCGCGATATTACTGGCTGAACCGTGGAAAATCAGACGGCCAGTGTTGCGATTAGCTGAATCATTCGCATCCGCAATGGTGCTTGCGCCGTCTGTGTCATAGTAGACGCTGATGTTGGTGTCAGGTCGATTGAATCCGTCGGCAAAGTCAACATCAAACACAACCGAACGCTGCGCTTGCTCGATATCGAATCGATAAAAATCAATGTCGTCCACCGTCAGAATGCCGCCAACACTGATAACATTGTTACGACTGTTGTCGAGCGCACCCAAGTACTGGGCACCTGAACCAGGATTCTCTCCGTCAATCTCATTGTTGTTCGCAAAAACCGGATCGACATTCTCGTTCTCCTGAGCTTCGCCCAAAAGTGGTGAAGTCGACATCAAACCGCGGAGGTGAATCCCGTTGTTTGCGTAGCGAATGTCCGTATGACGAACCAAACTACCGGCAAACACTTGCTCTTCAGTGATTCGTAGCTGGAAGCGATAAGACCCTTCGGTGAAACCGCCAGTTACATCATCAGGATTGACCGATGCACTTCGCACACGGAAGAAGTAAACGCTTCTCGCATTCGGATCTGCTGTGTTGCCCGGCAAGCGGAAGTGAATCCCAGCGTCTCGTGGATTGTCAGAGAAATGGTCTTCTAATAAACCACCAACGCCGCGTTCTACGTACTGCTCGTTAGTCGCCACCAGCGATGTGGTAACTCCCTCGAACTCGGGATCAAACACGGGGACTTCAACCGCGCCGGTAGCCAAAGTTTCGTCAAAGCTATTGTCACTACGCGCGAGCAATCGGCCGTTTTCATCAAGCAATTCAATCACGGTGTCGAGATTGAAACTGGTCGTGTCGATGTCGATCCAAACCTGTGTACCAGGTGTTCCGATAAAGCTGTAAGCATCAACATCGTTCTCGGCACTCAAGAAACCCTGAACCTCGAATCCGTTTCGCGCAACGTGATCGCTAGTCCAAACGCTTCCAGCAAGTTCGCCAAGCACCTGAGCATTGTCGACGGTACCGTTCAATCCTGGCGCGTCAGCGATGGAGTCTTCAAGCTCCAAGAAAAACGGCACGTTGTAATCGTTGCTGTTTTCGTCCAACAAAATCCCACGCCAATCGTTTGGCCTTGGTCGTGATGGGCCATCGCCATTGTGATCGGTGAACTGCGAACCATCAGGGGTCAAGCCGGCGCCAACCGTATCATCACTGAAGCTTGTCAAAACCACAGGAGAACCTGGCTGCCCGATCACATGAATCGTACCGCCTACGCGATCAACGATTTCGCCAACCTCTCCTCTGGCGGTAAGCCCGACACCGGCATTTTCGTCATTGGGCGATCCAGCACCTTCGAATTTGACTACCAAGCTCTCATCAGCGCGACTCAATAGACGCAAACTACCCGAGCTATTCAGGTCTCCAACAATGATTCCGGTATCACGACCGTTATCGCCAAGAAGTAAGTGGGCAATGTCGGTGTCATCAAACACCGTCTCTGTATCGATGGTGCCACCACGAATTTCCAAACCATTTCGTTCGTTGTCCAGGTAACGGTTGAACCGAATGATTGGTCCATGGTTGTCATCCAAGACACTGATTCGCTCGTTGTCTCCAGTCTGACGACCGGTGTCTGCGTTCAAGTTGCCACGGATTGATTCCAAGTCGATGTCGATAATCGAACCAAGGTTATCTACAAACGTATTGCCAACAATCGTCGGCTGCGTACCACGCACAAAGATCGTCGCAGGCTTGTTGGCCAGACGCCCAAAGCGTCCGTCAGCACTGGATCCGAGTTGTCCAACGTCGTTAAATTCAAAGACACTGTTTGTGATTCGGCCAGTCGCTTGCTGCAACTCCAAAGGTGAGAAACCGCCGGTGAAACCACCTTCCAAAAGGCTGATACCACCTGCCGAAGAAATTCGCACATTGTCCAAACTCACATTCGATGTGGGGCCAAGGTAAATGCCGGCCCAGTCCGCTCGCAACGAGTCTAGATCTTCAACCATTGCGTTATCGTTGTTCGTATCGAAGGTACCGCCAGCACCGAAACGGTCATCTTGCGAGCTAACCAAGACAATCGGGTTGCTTGGCAAACCTTCAGCTAGAAGCTGCGTGCCTTGGCCAAACTCGATTCGAGTACCACGAAGCTTGACTACCAATCCTGGATCCAACACCAACGAGGCATCGATACGACCACGCACGCCTTGGCGGGTCAAATCTAGCTGAGCTTCGCCGGTGGTCCCATCATCGGTAAACGTTGCTTCAATCGCGTCAAGCTCGCCAACCAAGCGGAAGTCATTGGAACCCCCAATGGCTCGATACAATCGCCGGGAAACGTAATCACCGCCAGGTTCAACCTGAGGCAACGAGCGTAGTTCAATGCGCGAGCCGTCATTGGTAACGGTCGTTGTGAAAGTGTCCGTACTTGCCAGCGATTCAAACCCATCCCTGTCAACAAATGTCAAGTTGTAAGACACCTCACCGGCAGGCAGTCCGCCCACGCCGGCAAACTCTTGGCCAGTAACCAAAGCCAGCGATGGAGCAACTCCATCTTCGATCGAACCACCAGGAGACGCTTCGACCACCAAGTTTTCGGCGACGTAATGCACGATATCAATGTCATCGAATCGTGCCGATGTTGTGATCGGCCTAGCTGTTTCCGTTGGTGTTGTTGTCGCCCGGATAAACAGGCCATTGATACTATTGTCAACTACACGGTTGTTTGAAATCTCAGGACCAATTCGGTCATAGTCGGCCGTGAAAGCACCCGCTTGCTGGAAACGTGGTTCTTGATAACTGGTTTCTTCAAAACTATCAGGAGCCGCACTGATCGCGCTATCGGAACTCTGCGTTATCTCGTTGAATGTAATCGTTGGTCGCATGTTGACGATCTGAATTGGATTCACCAATTGCTGGACCGAGTCAATCAAGACTGCGCTACTGCCGCCGTAACGAATTTCGGCGTGATTGACCAACTGCAAAAAGATACCTTCGTCCTCAAGGTCGCGGCGTCCTTCTTGTAGGTCAACGTCGCGTCTAAAGATCAATCCACCCCAGTTGCCTGGAGCTGCATCCGGGCTGATACCCGCAGCATTGGCGTCGGCTTCGCGATCACGAGTACTTGTAAAGATAACACTGCCATCGTCGTAGCCAGGGCTGTCAACGTTTTCATCGCCCAGGATCGTTGTCGTTACAGGCTCTCCCGACGGACTTAACTGAACCAGTCGTGGTGTACCTAGAACCTGAATCGCGCCTCCGCTACGATCAACCTGAACCGTGCTACTGCCAATTCCGATGAACGCGTTACGCAGTTTAAATATGCTGCCCGCGTCAATCATCGTTGTGACGCCCATGGGGACTTCCAATGATCGCCCATCAGGCAGCGTCAAGCCGCCTGTGTCTGAAACACCAATTTGATAACTGAGATTATCCCGTTCCGTTGTGATGTCGTTATCCAGACCGCCGTTGCCAACGATTCGCACAATGTCACCAGGCAACGTACTGCCAAACGCATTTGGGATCGCAGGATTCGATATCGTGTTGAACGGTGACGCCAAGCTTCCATCGGCAAAGGGCGATGCAATCTTATCAACAAAGATTGTACGACCCAGTGCTTCAATGCCATTGAACTCAATCGAGAAATCCAGGCTGCGTTCGCCAAGAAACTCAAGGCTGGTTCCCTGGTTAGAAACGGTTACTCCCGTCACTCCGCTGTTGCTATTGATCGCTGCTTGTAACGCAAGCGCAATATTGCCAGGAGGCGTAGCGAAACCGACCGCACCTGAGTTGTAGTTGACGGCAATGTTGCCTGGGCTAGGCGATGCACCGTCAGGCGTGAATTCGAAGATCCGCGATACGCCATTGGAGCCAGTAACCGTCAAGGTCTGACCGGGTATGACGCTTGCACCATCGACATTGAAATTCAAAATTCGGTTGATCGGGCGTGTCTGGAACCAGAAGTTATTCACACCACCTGGAGTTCCATTCGCATCGCCATCCAAGATTGCGCCGGGAACACCAATTCGATCGCTGTCCAAGTCACGGATGACATCCACTTCGTCCGTCTGCGGCTCGAACTTCAAGTGCAGCTGGTAATCGCCTTGTGAACGGCCACCTTCGCCGCTTTGTGGAATCGTCGGATCGTAATTGTCGTTTCCGCTAGCAGCAACGCCGATGTAATAAACACCTTCGTCCAGCTGAGTCACGATGCGTGAGTCTTCGCCAAAGTAATCGTCATTGCGGCTCAGTTGTGACAGTCCGCCACCGGACAGGACGACAGGCTGAAATGTCAACGAACTGCTAACAACATTTGACGCACCGTCACCAATGACCACTTCGGCGCGGAAAATGGAACTTGCAAAAGGATCAGCGTTAATCGCATCGACAATATCGTTGGCCGGTAACGAGGTAACGTTCGGTCCTTGTCGAGGCAAGTCGATGGTGATGGTATTTTCCAGCAATCCACCACTCAGATTCGTTGCGCGCAGAATCCGTACGTCGCTCTCACCTGGGCCACGGTCGGATTGAATGAAGTTGATTCGCGAGTTGTTGCCCAACCGCCCTGGAACCAGCGATGTGATTTCAACCGCCAAGTCGGGACCGAATCCAAAGTCGGTCTGAGCGGTTGCAGTGATTTCCTCGAACAGGGTCAGCGTTGTATCCAACGAGCTTGAATCGGGCAAACGCTCTGCAAACGTTTCGGCCGTCAAGGTACCGAGCCTATCGGGATCGTCCAGGCTTACTTCAAAACGAAACAGGTCAATGTCGACACTGTCCGCACGGTGGATGAAATTACCGTGCAAGACATCTTGGTTACTTGGGAAAACCGGCTCGGTTGGAAACAGGCCGTCGATCGATGTTTCCAAGAACGGAGACAACGACAACAACGATTGCTCAGGTAAATCGTCTGAGGCCGAAAGCCCCAGCAACAAGCCCACGCCCGAAGCTGCCTTACGCGTAAAGTCCTCACCGTACGCCAAACCGAATATCGTTTGATTGCTGAAAATCAAAGCCGATTCGCCAAAGGCTGGATCAATCCGAACGGCAGCATCCAAGCTCTCAATCTGCTCAGCTGCAAACAGGGGTTCCGGCGGTTCCTCCAGCGTGCCATCGTCAATTGGAGCATCTGGATCAGGAATCGATTGCAAATCCAGCGGATCGCCCAATCCAAACGTGATTCCTCGATCAGCCGTTTCGCGGAACTGGACCCCGATCGTACTTGCCCACAGATTCAAGACTTCGCGAATTCGAGTCTTCTGGATCTCAGTAATCTGGTTGGCAAACTGTTCGCCAGTTTCCGGGTCTGCGTCAAAGAATGGCTGAAAGTTGTACAGGACTTCGGTGATACCATCGACGACGTCGGCACCAAAATCAGGATTGATGTGTACGGCGTCCGTATGTCCGATGTCGTCCTGCCCACCGAGTGGCTCGATCAATACGGTTTGCGGATCAATTGATTCCTCAAAAAACAAACTCTGCAGCTCATTGCCAACACCAAACAATCCGATGTCAGTTGCCGTCTGAAGCGTCTCGCCAACCGCGCTCAGACGTAGTGGCGGAGCGCCAAGGACATTCAAGGGAACCGCGAATTCTGATGTGCCATTGGGTTCCGAACGAACGTCGATATCAATCGTAGGATCAGCCAACAAAGCCAAACGCAGGTCTCGGATCGTTGGCAGTGTTCCACCAAAATCGACCACCACAACGCCGGTAGGCTCCAGACGCGCAACCAGCCCGCCAGCACCTGTGTCCTCGAAACGAATCGATCGATCTGGAACACCTTCGCCCGATGTCTCGGTGAAGAATGTGACGCGAGCGCCATTGAAATCGGTAACGGCTGTGGCCGTAACTGGGGTTTGTGTTGGCGGCAAGATCAAGTCGGCGCGATCATCAACCGCAGTCCCAACACGCAGTCGCCAAGTTCCACCGCCCTGTTCAACACCTGGCAGCAAATTGATGTCGTCAGCAAAGATCAAACGTGCCGTGTGACTCTCAGCATCGTAGACCACTTGGTCAGGATGGAACAACAAATCGTCGGTGGTACGTACGGTTTCTTGGGTCAACAACAGCTGATAAAAGCGAGGGTTTTCCGCAGAACGTTCCGTCGGATTTCCATTGTCATCGTTTTCGATGAACAGCTCATCTTCGTTAAAGAATACGACGATTTCGTCACGGTTCTGAGTCAGCGTATTGTCCGGCAGCCGAATCACTGGCTGGGGCACAATGGACTCAATCAATGCTCCCAAACGCAATTCGAAATCAATGACTTCTGAACGCTGATTAGGATCGCTTGGCATGAACGGTTCTTGATCCACATTCCGCAGCGCTGTTATGCCCAGGCCAAGATCATCGAACCCGAATACTTCGATGCGATAATTGTCATCCGGAAGCGACTCAGCGAATCGGACCTCCACCTGATTTGGCGCATTCTCAGCAAGCGTCACCAAACCCGGCGTGATCACAACATCATCGGGGGTGTCAAATATGTCATCCGTTCCCGAACGGGTGATCCGAATTCCATCCAAGGTGTCCGGTGATATTTCTTGATTGGCATCGAATCCAAACGTGATGACGCGAGGCGCTGTGTCACGCACAGTGCCATCAACGATCAAATCGCCTTCATTCGGCTGAATACCGATCAACTGCGGACCAGCCAACAGATTCCGAGTTTCAAGCGTCTCGAGCAAACGCTGCCGCTTGTTCTTGCGACTATCGGACTTCCTGTTCGATCGGCGTTGCTTACGTGGGGAAGTAGGTGAAGACGATGTCGGGTTATTTCGCTGACGCGAGGTCATAGACCGTACCTTCCAGGCAGTGCCACATTTCAGCTGACTCCTTGCTGAAATGAGACGAGAGGGATGGATATTACGTGATTAGATGCCTGGCGAGTCACACCAGACATTTAGACTTCAGGGTCTTTCTCATGGGCGATCAAGTTCGGGGTAAATCTCACGACCCTAAACTCCGTCGCTGAGTATAGTTGCGACCCAAAAACCTACAAATACTTGGTTGTTTGGCAGAGTGATACATCTTTACAAACAGACGTGACAATCCTGCCATCGGCATAAACGAAGTCAGACCAAGCAACCAAAAAAACGCCATTCGGGTGGTAAACGCTGTCTCAATCGCACAATCCATACGTTTGCGTTCGCTTTTGACGACCAATACAATCAAAAGTTCCCGATTTTGACGGAACGAATTGTCCGCAAAATAAATCCGGAATTTGCGTTTTTCTATTCCAATAGCCCAATTTCGGTGCTCACGCACAGTGCGATCCCGGCGGCTGGTCCCCGGATAGCCGCTTAGGACGCTAGATCAGGTGCAATTTGCAAGATGCCCGCTCTGGCTGCCGCTTGCACTAAAGCCCCGATTCGACCTGGTTTTCACCGACGGCAAACCTGGCAACAAGCGAAAAAAACAGGCGATTATTCAGTCGATCAACAAGCACTCGGGCCACCCTCAGGCCCTAAAACAAGTCTTCGTCCTCGTCTTCATCACGATCGGGGTGCATTGGATCATCCGGATCAAAGAACAGATCCGCCAATCCGAGGGGTACAGAGTCACCCCCGAGAGTCCTTTTTCGTTTATTTGCCAGCGATTCCAAATCCACCGCGTCTTCGCCCAAGCATTTCGCCAGGGCTTCTTGCCAAGCATGATCACGGCTGATCGGATGGTCCCCTGCCTGAGCGATACGCTTGAGCGCATAACGCAACAAATTGATCCCGTCCCGTGGCGAAAAATCCAAATTCAGGTCGTGTGATCGCTGCAAAAACTCGACCGTCATGGCCAACATTTCCGGCTCGGCGAAGGGCAGGTGGTACTGCAAAATCGCCATCTCGTCTTGCTTGTTCGGAAACCCAACTTCCAGTGTTGGCTGCAACCGGCTCATGATGTAATCAGGAATCTCAAAGGTCGATTCATCCTGGTTCATGGTGACCGCGGCACGGAATTCTGGGCTCGCAGGGATCGTAATCCCAGCCACAATGGATTCCACCAAACGCCTTGCATCGAACAACGGCGCAAGCGAAGCCCACGACTTTTCGTTCATCCGGTTGCCTTCGTCCAAAATGCAGACTCCGCCACGCAGCATCGCCGTCACCAACGGCGAAGCATGGTACGCGATCTCACCACCTTGGCTTAGGACAGGTGTTACCAGCAGGTCTTCAGGACGTGTGTCGGCTGTGCACTGAAAGATGTATAGCTCGCGCTGCTGAGCCTGAGCCGCTGCCATCGCCAATTGAGTTTTCCCAACGCCGGGCGGCCCAACCAACCGTGGTGTCAGCGGGATATCGGTTTCATCCAGCGATATCCAGCAAGCCAGCAATTGCATCAGAATCTCTTGCTGACCAATCCACTGCCCATCATTCTGGTAGGCCCTCGCTAACTTGAGGTGGACCCCATCGATCTCGACCGATCGTTTCACGTTTTCACCAGTTTGACTGGTCTTTTCACTCATCAAGTCACATTCTTATTGAGGGTCCAGCTTCGGATCAATGTCTGCTAATTCTTCCGCAGTCAGAGGTTCGCCGCCTTCTTTTACATTCTGGTCATCTTTCTGAACCGCCGCATAGATCGCATCGATGTAGCCGTGAATCGAGTGGTCAGCAAAATGATCAATTTTCCACTTTCGCAAACTCGACCAAAACCCGCGCCAGCGATCACGACGTTTCAAAATGACGCCGTACTTTTCAATCTTGCCTTTGCGATTCAAGTACACCTCGCTACCACAGTGCCGATACCCAAAAAGGGGCGGCGGTACCCGAGTCACAATATCGTTGTTGTTGACGAAACGAAAGTGCTTGAGTTTGACATGGCTGACGTATTTCTTGTTTCCCACGCGTGGGCTGCCGTATGTGAACAGCTCCATTGGATTGGAACCGATATGCGAAAGATAACATCTGCCCGCGCAGATCGTTGCCATCGCACCACCCAGTGAATGGCCGCAAAAGTACAGCGGATGAGAATTATCCAGCAGAGCCGTTTCGACCATTGGCCACAAATCATCAACCTCGGTCTTGAAGCCACGGTGGACTTTACCGGCCGTTTCTGCCAAGACTGTGGTGGCGTTGGCGTCTGCCTTGATGTCATTCCATTCGTTCGGTTCCGTCCCGCGGCAGGCGATCACACAATCGTGCTGGTTGCGAAAACGGTACGCCTGCGAACCATCACGATCAAAATACGTGGTGTCGTCAAAACCCGCCATCGCACCAGCAACCTTGGCTTCTGCCTCGTCGTTGTAGCTGATCATAGCAAGTTCAGCGAACAACAACGAACGCTGCAAGAACGTCATTTCTTTGATTGGCCCTTGCACGTCGGAACGAATCACAAGCGCAGCTTCGCCCTGATCTTGGACGACTTTGTCGATAGACTTTTCAAGCATCGATCAATAAACCCTAGCTTTCAGAATTAACACTAAATGTTGCTGGAGTCGCTTCACTGGGCACCAGCATTTCGGTTTGCGTGGGATGTCCCGCGTTGGCATCGATACAGATGCACAAATGCCTTCGCCAGTTTTCGTCGTCCGGCTTTGGGAAATCACGACGAAAATGGACCCCTCTCGACTCTGTTCTGGACAAGGCTGCGTTGACGACGCAAGACGCTGTGGTAAGCAAGTTTTGCAATTCCCAGCCCTCTCGAACTTCAAATTGATGGGACATCACATACGCTGCGAATGACCGAATCGAATCCGCCGCTTCCTGCAAACCGTCCTCGGTTCGCTCAACACCAACCAGCCGCCCCATCAAACTTTTTAGCGAAACACGAACATCGGCAATATCAAACGACTCGAACTTTTCGGTTTTCGGGTTGCGAATCACCAACGCGGTGAGCCCCGAACCATCTTCGCCGGCCGCTCGCGATGCAGCTTCGCCAGCATGAGCACCGTAGACCAAGCCTTCCAGTAGGCTGTTGCTGGCCAATCGATTCGCGCCATGCAGCCCCGAACTGGTTGCTTCTCCAGCAGCCCACAACCCTGGTAGCGACGTCCGTCCTTGCCGGTCAACCGTCACCCCACCAATCATGTAGTGCGCCCCAGGTCGAACAGGAATCCGGTCCGATGCAATGTCTAATCCAAATTTGCGACAGGCTTCCGCGATGCCAGGGAATCGCTCCAAAACGTGCTTGCTGTCCAAATGCGAAAGATCCAAATACACACAATGATGCTTGCTCTTTCCCATCTGCGTGATGATCGACTGGCTGACGACATCCCGCGGCGCAAGCTCTGCGCGTTGGTCATACTCGGGCATGAAGCGATGTCCATCGACGTCGCGCAAATACGCCCCTTCGCCTCGAACAGCTTCTGTGATCAATGATCGCGAGGAACCTGCGATATACAACACCGTGGGATGAAACTGGACAAACTCCATGTCTCGCAGTTCGACGCCGGCGCGGTAGGCGAGCGCATGCCCGTCTCCGGTGGCGACCAGTGGATTCGTAGACTCCCGGTAAACCTGACCTGTGCCGCCGGTGCAAAGAATTGTTTCCTTTGCCCAAACGATGGTTTTCACGCCGTCTTTTACGATCACAGCGCCACGGCAGCGGCCTTCGTGAGTAATCAAGTCGACCGTAAAAGCATTCTCCCAAATGTTGACGTTTGGCAACTCTTTGGTGCGCTGAATCACAGCCCGCATGATTTCTTGGCCAGTCGCATCACCCTGCGCGTGAACGATACGTTCATAACTATGCCCGCCCTCGCGGCCAAGTTCCAGTTCACCGTCTTCTTTGTCGAACTTGGTTCCCCAGCGCACAAGTTCTTCAATTCGCCGTGGCCCGTCTCGAATCACCATGTCGACGATCGCGCGATCACACAGATTGCCTCCGGCCGCTAACGTATCGTTGATATGATTGTCAAAGCGGTCTTCTGGATCCAGAACGCCGGCGATTCCACCTTGAGCATACGTGCTATTGGATTCTTGCAAGATGTCCTTGGTCACCACCAAGACATCGTGGTGCGAACTGACCGCATTGGCCGCTCGCAAACCCGCAACGCCACCGCCAATGATCAGCACGTCGGTGAACCGATGAAGCTCCCGACGAGTATCAAACGAAACAAGGTACCGGGGTGTTGTCATTGATGATAAAAACGGTTCTGGGGAATCACTCGGTCATCAGCCATGCCGATGACCGACCGCGGCGGCTAGTGGAAAGACCAGCCTGCTGCAACCAAGGTGATGGGCGCTGCAAGGTGTTGCGAAAGAGTAGCACTCATTTTGGCACGACCACCAGCCCTTTGCAGATGGATGGTTATACCCGAAAGCCAATCGATTGTCTTTTCGACTACCACGTCGCCCAGGGCAAATCCCTTTTTCAAGCTGAGAGGCGTTTAGAAACGGTAACCCGACGCGTGAGCGAGGGACAATCAACCTTGGCTCGGTCCCTCGCTCACGCGTCGGGT
>CAYNNP010000006.1:0-38907 GCA_964398215.1 uncultured Pirellulaceae bacterium
GTGGCTGATTGAATCAGCAAGGCGCCAGCAAGGCCAGCGATCAACCCAAACAGTGTAACTGACGGAATGTCGAACTGTGGCCGCGTAGGCTCGCAAAGATCAGGACCCTTTCTGCTTTGCCAATTCGCGTTCATATAAAGCACGGATCACGTCCGGGTCTTCCCCCACCGGTGGCATTTCAGGGTCCATGTCTTCCAGTGTTTGCTGCAAAATGGCTGCCACGCTCGCATCACGATACCATTTGTGATCAGCGGGAATCACATGCCATGGCGCGTGCTTGGAATTGCATTTGCTGATCGCATCCTCATAGGCTTCGCGGTAGTCAGCCCATTTATCGCGTGCAGTGTAATCGCCCGCGTTTAGTTTCCAGTGTTTCTCTCGATTCTCCAGCCGTTTGCCAAAACGCTCCAGTTGTTCTTCGGGACTGATGTGCAGATAGAACTTAAGGATTCGCGTCCCATTGGCTGCCAACATCTTTTCAAAATCGTTGATGATCTCGAACCGTTTGCTCCAAATTTTCTTGGGCACAATGTCTTCAACGCGAACAACCAACACATCTTCGTAGTGAGAACGATTAAAAATCGAAACCATTCCTTTGGCCGGCGTGGCTTTGTGGATTCGCCACAAGAAATCATGTGACAGTTCTTTTTTGCTGGGCACTTTGAACGGAAAGGTTCGGCAGCCTTGTGGGTTCATTTGCCCCAGCACCTTGCGGATCAACCCATCTTTTCCGGCAGCATCTGGAGCTTGCAGCACAACCAGAATCGACTGCTTGTCCTCGGTGAACATTCGGTACTGCAATTCCTTGATCCGCTCGACCGCTTTGGCGGTAAACGCCTTTGCTTCCTCTTTATCCGCGAAAGGTCCTTTCGTTTTCGTTTCAACCTTTTTTAAATCAATCTTGTCGCCCGCCGCCACACGATGTGCTTTCACAAAATCCACGATGCATTCCTCTGGTTAGGTTGAATTAAGAAACAGGTAGAACACACAGCTCTACCCAATGTCCGTCAGGATCTTGAACGAACGTTTGCTGAGCACCATCGGGCCGAATTTTTCTGTCCAAACGCGTCACACCAAGCCCATCCAGATGAGCTTCCCAGGAATCCAGTTCTTCCACAATCAATGCAAAATGACCACCGCGATGGTGCGAGTGCACAGGCAGCTCACGATCACCAATCAAATGCAGTTCTTGCTCGATTCCCAATCGAAACCAGGCACCGGGAAAGTCGAATGCTGGTCGTGGCATTTGCTCGAACTTCATCGCATCTCGATAAAACGCCTCACTTACGGGAACGTCTTGGACATGAATGGCAACGTGATTCAACTGCAATGTTTTCACAGACAATTCCTACATGAAAGTTCCGACCGGCATGACAAAAATCTTGCCATCGCCAATCCGTCCGCTTCGTGTCACAGCAACAATCTTTTCCAAAACCTCTTCACACCGTGACTCATCGACCCACAGCGTAATCTCGACCTTGGGCACGAACGCCTGCGAGTATTCGGTTTCCTGATACTCATCCAGGTAGCTCTTCTGTCGTCCATAACCCTTTACCTCCGCAACGCTCAGTGCTTCTAGCGGCGCGCGGCGCAGGCTTGCCAAGAGTTGCTCGGCCAAGTGCGGGCGGATGATTGTCACAATCTGCTTCACAAAAAAATTCTCCCACGAACTCAGCAAACAGCTTATCGAATGCTGCTCTTCAAGCAATGTGACAGAATCAAGAATTGCGACCAGCGAGACTCAGCTCAGGCGCGTGGGTGATATTGCTGGTGCACCCGTTTCAGCCGCGAGTGTTCAACATGAGTGTAGATTTGCGTTGTTTGGATACTCGCGTGCCCCAGCATTTCTTGGACTTGTCGCAAATCGGCTCCGCCAGCCAGCAAATGGGTTGCGAAACTGTGACGCAGTGAGTGTGGGCTAATCGAGTCTCGAATACCGGCCCGCCGTGCATATTGTTTTACCAACCGCCAAAGCTGAACGCGGTCCAGTGGACGACCGCTACGCGAAAGAAACAGTTCCAGCGCAGGATGTGGTGTCTTGGCCGCCAGCTCGCCTCGCAATTCCCCCATGTAAAACTCGATTGCCTGAACCGCGCGATTGCCGATCGGCACCATGCGTTGCTTGCCGCCCTTGCCCTCGCACTTCAAGTGATTTTCATCCAACGACAGGTCCCTTACTTTCAAAGAACAGACCTCCGATGCTCGGCATCCCGTCGCGTACAGTACTTCGAGGATGGCGATATCGCGCTGCCAATACTTGTCGTATTTCTTTGGCGCCGCCAAAAAATCTTCGACTTGCTGGCGATTCAGTACGCCCGGAACTCGCTCCCACATTTTTTGGGTGGCAATCAGTTCGGCGGGGTTCTCGGTAACGATGCCTTCTAGTTGCAAGAACTTGAAAAACGTTCGGACTGCGACCACGCATCGCGCGATCGAAGCCGGCGCTAGTTCGTCGTCACGTAATACACCAACGAACTCCGACAGATCACCGACGGCCAGTTTCCCCAGCTTTCGCTTTCCAAGCCAAGTTTGAAAGCGACGTAGATCACGCCCGTATGCTGACACCGTATTGCTGGCTAAATGGCATTCGCCACGCAAATAGTTTAGAAAGTCATCAAATATCGTTTCCGTCAGACGCCCGGTTTTTGCCGGCGAACCTGCGGTCTGCAACATTTGTAACTTGGTCAGGCGTTTAGCCATGTGAATTCCGAAGGTGTAAAAAACCGATGAACACTGTTGTAGCTTCGGCGTCATTCGGGCGGAATCGCCAGCGGAAGTTTCACATTGTGTCACGCGGCCGACCAGCCGTTGATTGATAGCAAGTTTATTTGCAAAGATTCGACTCTACAAAGAGCAACAATTGCCATGAATGTTTTGGTTGTAGGTGGCGCCGGCTATATCGGCTCGCACGCGGTGCGTCTCTTATTGGACGCTGGGCACACTGTTTGGGTTTACGACAATCTTTCACGTGGTCATCGCCAAGCCGTGCCCGAGGGGCTGTTGATCGAAGGCGGAATGTCAGAGCAAGAAAAACTGATCAACGTTTTGAAAGACAAGAAGATCGAAGCAGTCATGCACTTTGCTGCCTTTGCATTGGTCAACGAATCGGTGAACGATCCTGCGCTCTACTATCGCAACAATGTTGTCTGTGCGATCGACCTGCTGGACGCAATGCGCGCAGCCGGTGTGAATAAAATTGTTTTCAGTAGCACCACAGCGACTTATGGTGAACCGGATTTGATCCCAATCCCAGAAACAACACCACAAGAGCCGATCAATCCGTACGGCTACACGAAACTTGTTTTTGAGACGGCGCTCGCTGACTATGCGTCCGCCTACGGGCTTTCGTACGCCGCCCTGCGGTACTTCAATGCCGCTGGTGCGCGTCCGGACGGCACCATCGGTGAAGACCATGATCCCGAAACACACATCATTCCAATCGTGCTGCAAGTCGCACTTGGCCAGCGAGACAAAATCACGATTTTCGGCGACGACTACGCCACGCCTGATGGCACTTGCGTTCGCGATTATATCCATGTCGATGATCTTGGCGACGCGCACCTCAAGGCGCTCGATCGACTTGAACCCGGCAAAGGCCTGTGTGTGAACCTAGGCACCGGCCGAGGCACTAGTGTCCGCGAAATCGTCGAAGCCTGCCGGGAAGTTACCGGTCATGCGATACCCGAGGTCATGGGTCAGCGACGCGAAGGAGACCCACCGGAGCTGATTGCTGATGCCCGACTGGCAAAACAATTGCTGGGCTGGGAGGCGAAGTACATGGATGCAAAATCAATTGTTGAAACCGCCTGGAATTGGCACCAATCCCACCCCAAAGGCTACGCTAGCTGAGGTCACAAAAACTTGGGTTTCAGAATCGTCGATAGCGGGGTGGTTTCACGACAGCCCGCTCTTCGACTACTCTTTGCACATGGTTTGGAATCCAAAGAATTCGGTTTGCGTTGTAACGGGAGCAAGCAGCGGCATTGGTCGCTGCCTCTGTCAGCAGTTGATTGAATCGGGCGGGACCGTTGTGCCAGTGGCACGGCGCGAACAACGCCTTAACGAACTGCGCGAGATCTCGCCAGCTCAAGTTCATCCTGTTGTCGGCGACATTACTGACCCTGCCGTTCGACAAAAGGTACTTGAAATTGCGGCCAGCCAACGAGATGGTGCCGTTGATTTGTTGGTGAACAACGCAGGCATCGGTGCGATCGGGTCATTCGATAAAGCGAATGAGTCGCGGATGCGGCAGATCATGGAAGTCAACTTCTTTGCCCCTGTTGAACTGACTCGAGCGTTCATTCCCGCGCTTCGCAAGGGGAACAATAGCGTGATCTGCAATATCAGCAGCGTTCTCGGGCACCGCGCGGTGCCAGACAAATCTGAATATTGCGCCAGCAAGTTCGCTATGCATGGCTGGAGCGATTCGCTGCGTGCGGAATTGGCTCGCGATTCTGTCCAGGTCACTTTGGTCAGCCCAAGTACAACCAGCAGCGAGTTCTTTGATTCGCTGGTAGGAACATCGGCAGACCAGAAATCCAAGAGCTTCGGGAGCTGGTCGCCCGAGCGCGTAGCTTCAGCGGCGTTCTCCGCGATCAAGAAACGACGCAGCGAAGTGATTTTAAGTTTAGGAGGCAAGGCATTGGTTTACTCGGATCGAATCTCGCCTCCAATTTTGAATTGCATTCTTAAGAAAAAAGGTTGAAGCAGAAATGGACTACCACATCAGAGCTGGACAACCCAAAGACATTGATGTAATCGCGCAATTTCAGATCGCCATGGCACTCGAAACCGAAGACATGGTGCTGGATCCCGAGGTCGTTTTGCCAGGCGTGTCCGCCGTGTTTGAAGACGCATCAAAAGGTTTTTACATCGTCGCCGAAGCGGCTGGAAACGTCGTCGGAAGTTTGCTGATTACGTTTGAGTGGTCGGATTGGCGAAACAGCAACATGTGGTATATCCAATCTGTATTCGTCACCAAGCCTGCCAGGGGTCATGGGATTTTCAAAGCGATGTACCGTGACGTTGTCGCACGAGCAAAAGAAAAGTCCGTGATGTACATTCGGCTGTACGTTGAGACCGAAAACGAACGTGCTCAGAAAGTCTATGAATCGCTTGGAATGAAACGCATGCCGTACTGTATGTATGACGCCAAAATCGGCTAGCCGGAACTTGCCAACTCACACAGCGCGAGTGATGCCAACCCGTAAAATGTGTATTCAACATCCGTGGTTTGGTCCAGCGAGAATCCTGTGAACCCGCCGCTGGCCGATTGCATCGACAGCGCGTAACGCCGAATGGCTGCTAGATCGATTTCATTCGACGCCTGTAAATCCACCAGCGTGATCAATCCAGTGCAAGTACTAAGAAGATCCGCGAACGGGATGCGCGTGTTTGCGGTCAAACCGCCTTCGTCACTTTGCATCTCTGCCAAAAAGTCGATTGTGTTGACGTGATCCAACTCTGGCAGTCTTCCCAGCGTTTTCAAAGTTCCGATCGCCGCCGCAGTTGGGTTGACCCCGGCACGTTTCGCAACGCGAATCTCCATGAACCCACCGTCATCTTGCGCCTGCGACTTTAGAAATCGCATGATGCCATCGACGTCTGGCACATCGATTTCGATCAATTGGTAGCACAAGGCCGACAAAAACGTCTGGTACGTACTGCCGGCTCTACCTTCAGGAGTCTTTGCGAATCCGCCATCTGGTGTTCGCAGCGAAGCAAGCAGTCCAGCGACTTTGTTGCGCCAGGCTAGATCGTCGTCCGAAATCACAACAACACCAACGGCCATTTCACAGATCGCAGCACCAAAGATCAACGAGATCAAATCGATGATCGATTCTTTCTGTTGCATTCGGCTGCGCAGAAACGCCCCCGCTCGAGTGCCAATCGATTCGTCCAGTGCCCCAAGCACCAATAGCGAACGCAGGGCGAACGCTGTGTAGTACGGATCACTCTCGCCTTCACGTCCAGCAAACCCACCATCGTCGCGCTGCTGATCGCGCAACCAAGTGGCATGCAAGTCACGCATCGGCGCGTCAAAATTAGCCGCACCCAACACAAGCCGCAGGGTCAGGTTTTGGAGATAGGGATCGGCCGGCTGAGAACCAGCGGAATCATTCACTAACTAATCCCTTGCGGATTGAAATAATTCGGCGCGTTACCTTCTTTCCACTTGATGTTGCAGCCCAACGATGGGATTTGTTTTTCAGCCGGTGGGTTACCAGCAAGCACGGCATCGATAGCCGCACGTAAATCTTCGCCGGTCACTGGAATGTCAGTCTTGGGACGACTGGAGTCCAGCTGCCCGCGATAGACCAATTTATTGTCAGCGTCGAACAAAAAGAAGTCTGGTGTGCAGGCTGCCGAATACGCCTGGGCAACCGACTGGTCTTCGTCAAACAGATAAGCAAACTGATAGCCACGCTCCGCTTTTTCAGTCGCCATCGCTTCCGGTGAATCGTCAGGATACTTTTCAGCATCGTTACTGCTGATTCCAACCACGGACAAACCCTTTGGCATGTAGTCGTCGGCCAGCGATTTCAATTCGTCCGCCACATGCTTCACGAAAGGGCAATGATTGCAGATAAACATCACCAACAGGGCTTTGTTTGCCGAGCAGTCAGACAACGAAACCGTAGTTCCGTCGGTATCAGGAAGTGAAAAGTCGGGTGCAGGAGTCCCCAGTGGCAGCATTGTGCTTGCTGTGCGAACCATGATTAACCTCAACAGGTGTTGTTAAAGAGTCTAAGTTTCGTATTTGAAATTTTCGGATTCGGAATTCAGATTTGACGGGCTACGAATCAAGCCGATTAAGTAACCGTCCGGGACTTCCCATTGCGTGGTACCCGCCATCGACGTGTAGGATTTCGCCGGTAACGCCTCGGCTGGCATCGCTTAACAGAAACGCGCCGGTCGATCCCACCTCTTCGTGAGAAATATTCCGGCCCAGCGGTGCCATGTATTCATAGAGACGCAGCATCTCTTCAACACCAGCGGCTCGTCCCGCAAGTGTTCGTACTGGCCCGGCCGACAGAGCGTTGACCCGCACATCTTGCGGCCCAAGATCAAATGCCAAGTATCGCATCGCTGCTTCCAAGGCGGCTTTGCAGATTCCCATCACGTTGTATCCGGGAACGCATTTTTCACCACCAAAATAGGTCATCGTGGCTATGGCTCCACCAGGATTCATGATCGGCTTTGCCGCGGCAGCACACGCCAACAAGCTATAAACACTGATATCCATGGCCATTTTGAAGCCATCACGGCTGGTTTCGATCGTGTCACGGGACAAATCGTTGCGGTCAGCAAAGGCGATTGAGTGCAATACGAAGTCGATTTTCCCAAATTCTTTCTCCGCATGTTCAAATACTGTACGGATTTCCCCATCCTCTTGCGCATTCATTGGCACGAGGAATTTCGCATTTTCGTATTTGTCGGTTAACTGTGAGACACGACGACGATTTCGTTGTCTTTCGTCATCCGGACGATCCGGCAAATGTGTAAAACCACATTGACCTCCCGCTTCCATGATTTGTTTTGCGATCGCCCAGGCGATCGAGTGATCATTGGCGACACCTAATATCACCCCTTTTTTTCCATCAAATTGCATTTTCGACCCATCACGATAAGAACGCGCAAGATTTTGTCAGATATGACACGCCGACAAGATAACTACCAAGTGACGTAGTCGTCTATTTCCCTTGTGATGCGAATTCTGACGTGAATTGCATTTTACACGTTTCAACATGGCTTCAGATGAGAGACCACAAGCAATCGGACGCGATCCAGCCATGACACAACTTCTTACAGATACGCTGGGAGCAATAAAAGACGGTGCGTCACGGGATGACGTGATTCAAAGATTCTTGCCCGAAATCGTTAAGGCTGCCAAAAGTAACGCTGGCGGCGTCTTTCGGCAGTTGAATGGAAACTGGGAATCTGAAAAATGCCTTGGTGAGGTCACCCCCCCTGAAGGCCTCGTTAGTGAAGCTTCTGACCGTGGCGGCGCGGTGATGGACGATGGTTGGTACGCGATCCCGCTTTCCACCAATCCGCGCAACGGAGTTTTTTCCGAGCAACATTCTCCGACCGCCCTGGTAGTCAGATTCGACGGCCCATCCAACAACGGCGTCGCAACCAGTCTCCAGCAATATGCATCGATGATGTCGGTAGCGCTTCACCAGATCGATACGACGGGGCAATTGCGTTGCCGTATATCGCAGCTTGAGGCAGTCATGGCTGCCGCTGCTGACTGGCAACGCTGCGAAGACGCCGACACGCTGCTTGAAAAGATCGCCAACACAGCAACCTCGCTTTTGAATTGCAACCGGGCCAGCATTTTTTTGTGGAACAAACGCCGCAAAAAACTGATCGGTAAACCAGCGCTTGGAATCGCAGGCGGCGCCCTAGAAGTCGACGACAACCAAGGTGTTGTTGGCGAAGTATTGGCCAGCGGCGAATCCAAAATCTGGAACGGAAACAGCGACGACGAATCCCGTGTCAATCGCACCGTGGATGAATCGACATCATTTGAGACAAAGTCGCTGGTTGCTGTGCCGATGTACGGTTCTCGAAACGAAATCATCGGTGTCTTTGAAGCGATCAACCATAACGACGCCGGCTTTGAAGCCTATGACGCTACTGTTCTGACAGACTTGGCAACGCATGCTGCCGTCGCCATCGAAGGCCACCGCACGCGCAAAAAACTTGCTCAGTCACGTGACCGATTGGTGGATGATGCTGCGTCTGCATCGCGAATGATCGGAGACCATCCGGCGCTAGTGGCTCTCCGCCAAAATGCGGCCAAAGTTGCTGGCACCGATCTGTCGGTTTTGATCCGCGGTGAGAATGGGACAGGAAAAGAAGTTCTGGCGAAACATGTTCACTACCAAAGTGATCGTCGCAGTGGACCGTTCGTGGCCGTCAACTGTGCTGCTTTGGTTGAATCGTTATTAGAAAGTGAACTTTTCGGACACGAAAAAGGTGCCTTTACCGACGCGAACCAAACACGCGTGGGCAAGTTTGAATTGGCCAGTGGCGGCACATTGTTCTTAGATGAAATTGGCGACATGAGCCTGTCGGGACAAGCAAAACTACTGCGTGTCTTGGAAGAGAAAGTCGTCGTCCGCGTGGGTGGATCGCAAACCATTCCGGTGGACGTTCGCGTGATTGCCGCGACCAACCAACCACTCGAAGACCTGATCAGCTCAAAGCGGTTTCGCGAAGACTTATTCTTTCGGCTCAATGTGGTGCCGTTAACTTTGCCGCCGTTACGCCTTCGTGGTGAAGACGTCGTGTTGCTCGCAGAACATTTCTTGGGCCACTTCAGTTACGAAATCGGACGCCGCAAGCCGGAATTGTCAGAGGATGCAAAGCAAGCTTTAGTTAGCCATCCATGGCCAGGCAACATTCGTGAGCTTCGCAATACGATCGAACGCGTGTGCTACTTGACTTCCAGCGATACCATTTCGCCGCCGGACCTAATGCTCAGCCAGTCACCAGGCGCACGACTAGCATCCCCGACAATATCCAGTTCAACTAGCTTGGCCGACGCAACACGGGAATTCCAGGTCGCGCATATCGAAGGTGCAATCGCTGCCTGCGGCGGCAACATGACCGACGCCGCAGCTCGCCTGGGCCTCCACCGCTCAAATCTCTATCGAAAAATGCGGCAGCTTGGCATGTCTTCCAAGGAAGAGTAGTCGTGAGCTATTCACGCACGACACAATCGCTTTACGCGCCGCACCAAGTCTCTGGTTGCGGTGTCCATTCAGTTATGGCGAGCGAGGAAGCGACGTGCCTTGGATTGAATGATTGAAATCACATCGACCGCTTCAACAAAGTCGTTGTATTTCGCTTCTTCTTCAGCGGTCAGTCCGCCCTCGTTCGCCTTGTCGCGAAGTTGCTGAACCTCAGCTTCAGTTTCTTCGTCAGCACGAAGATTGATAATCACCCGAGCAACCTCTGGCGTCAGAGCCTCAGTCATCGGTTCAAGAAAGCGGTCAAGATATGTCGTTGTTGGCATGACTTCATATTACTACAGCAGAGGAAACGAGTGCCAGTGAAATTAACCAAGTCAAACCCAGTGTGGCGACACTACAGTGACCCTAGGTTCTAGTAAACCTGCTCTGCGCGGTGAGCTGAGAGGTGCTTGATTTGCGAGTCTTGAAGGGCGGTCAGCACTCGGTAGTAGCCCGCAGAATCGATAGATCCGAAATCATTGGTACTGCGTTGTGCATCGCGTCTTGGTTCTTTCTGCTACGTATTCCCGCGGGTTCTTATGGCGACGAAAAGTTGGATGAGTCCAATTTCCTCGTCACCCGAGTTTCATAATGCTAACTAACGACCAAGCAGCGCAAGGTGTTCAGCCAGTATCGGTTCCAGTTGTCACCGACACCAATGCTTTTCCGTCGGATGATGTCAAGCAAAACATCGACGTCTTGCATGTCGTGAACGGCGAACACTTCTCGGGTGCTGAACGCGTCCAATCGCACCTCGGTCGTTGCCTTCCTCGCTATGGCGTGAAGGCCGATTTTGCATGCGTCAAGCCTGGCAAGTTCTTTGAACTGTTGAACGAAAAAGAGAGTGAGTGGGGTACGGGCTGGGACATCGCAATGTCCAATCGGTTTGACTTGCGTAGTGCCAATGACATTCGTCGCTTGGTCAAACAGCAAGGTTACCGGCTGCTGCACGCCCACACACCGCGAACCGCAATGATTACATCTTTGGCGGCAAAGATGACTGGGCTGCCGTGGGTTTATCACGTTCATAGCCCAGCGTCACGCGACTCGAACAAACCGATTACCAACAGTGTCAACGCGATGATCGAGCGACTGTCCTTGTGGGGATGTTCGCATCTGATCACGGTATCAGAAAGTTTGCGTTTGGATTGCATTAGCAAAGGTGCAAAACAGGATAAAGTAACGGTAGTTCACAATGGTGTGCCCGGCATACGCCCCCCGCGCACAGCAACGCCGACACCGGGCGGTCGCTGGACGATTGGAATGGTTGCGTTGATGCGTGCCCGCAAGGGACTTGAGGTTGTGCTGGATGCATTGGCAGAATTGGAATCAGGCGGCCACGATGTTGTCCTGCGTTGCATTGGGCCATTTGAGACCGAAGAATATGAGAACGAAATCAACGCAAAGATCGAATCACTGGGGATTGGCGATCGTATCGAACGAGTAGGATTCACCGATGATGTGCCAGCGGAGCTTGCCAAGCTGGATGCAATGGTTTTGCCAAGTCTGTATGGCGAAGGTCTACCAATGGTAGTCTTGGAAGCGATGGCAGCGGCCTTGCCCGTGATCGCTACTCGAGTCGAAGGAACGCCTGAAGCTGTCACCGACAGCGTTGAAGGACTCTTGGCCGAACCCCGAGACCCGAAGAGCCTAGCGACCAAAATCGCAGAATTGGTAACTGGTCAACATGACTGGCAAACGATGTCAGAAGCGGCCTTCACAAGACACGGCAAAGATTTTTCCGATTGGGCAATGGCTCGCGGAACTGCAGCCGTCTACCAAAAAGTCTTGGATCGCTAGAGAGCCTCGCCAAGACTTCATTGCTCAGAACGCGCACACAACCGGGCTACCACCTTGCCGGTTGTGGTTCATCTAGACGCATCTTTCTGTGAGCGACAAGGCGCTACCCGCCGCTGAATTTGCCTCTCCGGGCTATGCGGGAAATCAATCGCCCCCGGCGGCTCATGCCTTTGCCGCGGAAATCTCTGTTGGTGCTGGCACCGCGAAAGTCTACGCTATTGGTCTTTCGTAAAGCAATTCTAACTGGCATGTCGACATGGACGACGCTGCGATTCAAAAACGCAATGAACGGATTCAAACCGTATGCTTGGCTACACTGACGTGCCTGGCCGGGCTCTATATGCTGTATTGGTTGCGCCCGGTTTTGGTGCCACTGGTTGTTGCATTCTTTGTTGTTAGCGGTGTCACACCAATCCTTGAGCACTTGGAAAAACGATTGCAAGTATCGCGGCTGGTCGCAGCGGGAATCACATTTTTGACAGGGCTAGTGATGCTCGTCATGTTCGGAATGATGATCTGGATTTCGGTGCTTGATCTTTCCAGCGGCGGTGAAGACTATCGCAAACGTGTCAGTGATCTTGTCGTAAGACTAGAGACTTCATTGCCGTTCAGCCTGGTCCTGGGGGACAATCAACCTGCCGAAGAACCTGGAACGACCGATGCCACGGAGGGTGAAATCGTTCCGGCCGAACAAAAATCCGAACGACAAGATCGACAAGCGGGGATGCTGATCGACAATCTTGTCCGCGACGGCATTGCGGCGATATCACAATCCATGTTGAATTTGGTTTCGACCAGTGCGCTGGTATTGATCTACGTATTCTTTATCTTGATTGGTGCACCAGATTTTCTGCGATCACCGATGATCAAAGACATTGACCAACAGATCCGCAGCTATCTTTCGCTGAAAACTGTCATCAGTTTCTTTACTGGCATGTTGTTTGGGATTGCGCTGCGAATGATGGGAGTGCCAATGGCATTCACCTTCGGTGTGCTCGCGTTTTTACTGAATTTCGTACCCAATGTCGGGCCAATTGTTGCGAGTTTGCTGCCGATTCCGTTGATCATATTTCATCCCGAAGCTGGCGTATTCTGGATGGTGACAACGATCGCCGTGATTTTCGCGATCCAAGCCATCAGTGGAAATCTAGTGGAACCAAAGATCATGGGGCAATCATCCGATTTGCACCCGGTCACGATTCTATTCGCTTTGATGTTCTGGGGGATGATTTGGGGACCGATAGGCATGTTCTTGGCCACACCGATCACAGCTGCTATCAAAATCATTCTCGAACGGTTCGAGCAAACCAAATTGATCGCTGATCTGCTGGCAGGACGCTGGAAAGACTCGTCAGCGACCACAGCCGCCGCATAGAAATTGCAGGCACACGCCTTTTCAAGGCTCCGGACTGTTACGTCAAGGTGCTAGACAGGTTACATTCACCAGAGGGTGCAACCACAGCAACTTGTTCAATGGCAGACCATGGAAGATTCAGCAAAACAGTTTTTCCAATCCGCGATCAAAACGCCCAGTCCTTCGGGCTACGAAGAACCGATTCAGTCGTTGATACGCGACTACGTTTCGCCATTCGCGGACAATGTACGTACAGACGTTCACGGCAACTTGATTGCAACGGCGGGCGATGTGAGTGGACCGCGGCTAATGTACGCAGGTCACTGTGACCAAATCGGATTGCTGGTTTCTTACATTGACGACCATGGTTTCATTTATTGTCAAACCATTGGCGGTTGGGATCCACAGCAACTGGTTGGTCAAGCCATGACCATCTGGACGGCCGACGGTCCTATCGCGGCCGTGATCAGCCGAAAACCAATTCACTTGCTCAGTACAAAGGAGCGGGCGCAGGTCGTTCAGTTCGAGCAAATGTGGTTGGACATCGGTGCAACATCGCAGGCACAGGCTGCTGAAAAAGTACGCGTTGGCGATCCCGTGACTTTAGAACTGGAGTATCGCGAACTGATGAACGGTTTGGCGACCGGTCCAGGCATGGACAACAAGACAGGGATGTGGACAGTCATGGAATCGTTGCGTCGCGCGGGCAGCAGTGACCAGAAACTGAATTGTCACTTGCATAGCGTTGCGACCGTTCAAGAAGAAATTGGTCTTCGTGGCGCCAAAACGGCTGCTGGCAGTATCGATCCGTCAGTTGCCATCGCGGTGGATGTTACTCACGCGTCGGATTGTCCAACAATCGACAAGAATAAATCGGGTGACATTCGCGTCGGTGGTGGACCAGTTATCTATCGTGGTCCAAACATCAACCCAAAAGTCGCCGCACGACTAATCGAATTGGCAGAGGCGAATTCGATCGATTATCAGCTTGCTGCGATCGGTCGTGCCACGCCGAACGATGCGAATGTTTTGCAAGTGCATGGTGGCGGAGTCGCAACCGGTCTGATTTCGATTCCCAATCGATACATGCATTCGGCTGTCGAAGTCATTTCGCTAAGCGATATTGATCAAGTCGCCGAGTTGCTATCGCTGTTTGCACTGAGTCTTTGTGTTGACGATAATTTCATACCGGGTTGAAAACGGCTCGCAGCCGCCCTTTTCCCTTATCATCATCGCAGGCTACTTCGATGTCTTCTGTGGACCAAGCATACGAGCAACCCGAAGATCTGGCGCGTTCCACTTACGAATCGCTCGTCAATTCGTTGCCACTTTGCATTTTGATAAAAGCCCCCGACGGAAAGCGTCTTTTTGCGAACGAGGCGTATTTGCGGTTTCGCAATATCAGCTTGGAGCAGTTGGTCGGCAAGGTTGATGGCGATCTGTTTCCACACGAAATTGCGAACCGATTCACGGAGGCCGACCAGCGAGTTCTTAACGGCGAAACGCTCCAGAGTGTTCAGCAAACGATCGATGCAAACGGCAACCACGTTTGGATGGAACGCGTCAAGTCGCCGATTCGAAAATCTGATGGCCAAGTTGTTGGCGTCCAAATCGTTTTTTGGGATGTGACCAAACGAATCGAAGCCCAAGAGCAGATGAAGTTCGAACGTCATCTGCTGGACGCACTTCTGAACAACTTGCCTGATTCAATCTACTTCAAAGACACCGAAAGCAAATTCATCCGTATTAGCAACGCGATGGCAAGCAAGTTTGGCTTTCAAGATGTAAAAGACGTTGTTGGCAAAACCGATGCCGATGTCTTTAGCAACGAACACGCGGACGCTGCTCGCAATGATGAACTGGAGATCATTCGATCGGGGGAATCACTGGTTGATCGAATCGAGAAAGAGACTTGGCCAAATCGTGACGACTCCTGGTGCATGTCAACCAAAATGCCGTTTCGTGATCACAAAGGGGCCATCATCGGCACGTTTGGGATATCACGCGATATAACGGATCTTGTCAAATCCCAGGAGAGTTTGCAGACGGCTCGAGATTCTGCTGACAAAGCGAATCGTGCCAAGAGTGAGTTTCTGGCAAACATGAGTCATGAGATTCGCACACCAATGAACGCGATCATTGGAATGTCAGAGTTGCTTTCGCAAACACAGCTCACGCAAGAACAGAATGACTACGTTGAACTTGTTCGTGAGTCTTCGACCAATCTGTTGCGATTACTGAACGACATCTTGGATTTCTCGCGTATCGAAGCCCGCCGACTTGAGATCGAAACCACGCCATTCGATGTTAGAGATCTGGTCGAAAAAGCAACTCGGACAGTTTCGATCAGAGCTGCTGAAAAAGATCTTGAATTGACTTGTCGTGTCTCGCCCGATGTTCCCGCAATGGCTGTTGGCGACCCCGGGCGGATTCGCCAGGTATTGATCAATTTGGTCAGTAATGGAATCAAGTTTACAGGCGCAGGCCAAGTCAGCATCAACGTGCATCGCGTACCAACTGATATTTCAGGTCAGTGTTCTCTCTGCTTTGAAGTCAAAGACACAGGCATCGGAATCGCCGCAGATAAACAAGCCGCTGTGATGGAACCGTTCACACAAGCCGACGCATCGACGACCAGACGATTCGGAGGAACAGGGCTTGGCCTGACGATTTCGCGTGAGTTAGTGGAGCTGATGGGCGGCAGTATTTCGCTTGAAAGCCAGATCGATGTTGGCACCACGTTTTCGTTCACGCTGCCGTTGGGAATCGCTTCCAACGAGTCGCAGACAAATACCCGAGACCTGGCAGGAATGCAAGTTTTGGTCGTCGATGACAATAGTACGAATCGAAAGATCCTGACAGAGATTTTGACGGCGTGGAATTGTGTGCCAGTTGTTGCAGAAAGCGGGCCGCAAGCGATGCAAAGGATCCAGGAAGGTAGCAACTCGATCTCATTGGTATTGCTGGATTATATGATGCCAGAAATGGACGGCTATGAAGTCGCCAAGCGATTGCGGGCGATATACCCGCGCGACTCGCTCAAAATGATTGTCCTTTCATCGGCAGCGCACCACGAAGTCGCCGAAAAATTTTCGGAACTGGGCATTGATCGATACATGACAAAACCGGTTGTCCAGTCGGAACTCCTGGAAACAGTTTTGAATGTCATGGAGATCAGCCCTGCGGTTGCAGCAGAACCACCGACGACTTCCGAGCTTGCTTCATATCCACTGAACGTGCTGGTCGCCGAAGACGGCTTGGCGAATCAGCATGTCGCCAACGGGTTGCTAAAGTTTGCGGGGCATCAATGCACGATTGCGGTTGATGGAATCGAAACGATTGAGAAATGGAAAAATGGCAACTTTGATTTGATCCTGATGGACATGCACATGCCGGAAATGGATGGGTTGGAAGCGGCAAAACGGATTCGAGAAATCGAGCAAGCTACCAACAAAGAACGCATTCCCATCGTTGCCTTGACCGCCGCGGCCATGAAAGAAGACGCCGAAGCATGCATCGCTGCTGGAATGGATGACTACCTGTGCAAACCGATTAGCAAGGATGCTCTGCAAGCGAAACTGCGATCTTTCATGGATCCGAACAAAGCACCAACTGGATCACCAACAACGTCGCAGAAAGCGGAACCTGAAGCAAACGTGATCGATGTTCAAGCTGCCTGTAAAAACGTCGCCGGCGGCATGCGCGGGTTGGCGAAACTAGCTCCCGTCTTCTTGAAGGAATGCCAAGATCTATCGACCCGCATTGACGCTTCGCTAATAGATGGCAATTTCAAAGAACTAGGCCGAGCGGCACACACACTTAGAGGCTGCGCAAACCTTTTTTCCGCCCAGCGGCTCGCTTCGCTGTCGTCTGCGGTCGAAGAATCCGCCAAAGGCGAATTGAAAGACCAGTTGCCCGACCAAGTCTGCGACTTGAAAACTGAACTGTCCAAAGTCATCGCTGCCGTTGCAACACTCGCCGACTAACCACATGCCAAAATTGGCAGCGCGAACGCGAGGCCGATTATCGGGAATTCTCACGGCTAGACTTTAACAAATCGCCTGTGAAACATTGGTTTTTTTAGTTATTTGGTGGCTTCGTAAACTTTTTCAGATTTCCTTCTGATCCATGTTGACAACTTTGATTTCCAGCACCTATTCCCGCCAAGAGCAACGTCTTTGGAAGGGTCTCCCAAGACCATAGTGCCATCGGTTGGCCTCTCCAAAGGTGTTGCGACCAGTGCTGGTTGGCAGTGACTGCAAATGCAGACATTCGTCTTCTTTCGCTGGCGGGCGGATTACATGTTCACATGTGGTTTGCCAAGTTGGATTAAATTGAAGTCTCACCGTGGAAAAGGAGAGTCGCGTTGAACCGTCTCAGAACATCGAGATTGCCCAGCATGCTGGGAGTCGCAGCAGGAGTTGTTCTTCTGCTTGCTCCGGACTTATCTGCCCAAATGGCGATGCCGGACTCGCCCGCACCAAGTGTGGCGAAAGAAAAACGAACCAACAATGCAGTCGAAGCTGGCACAATGTGGCTGGCGCACACTCGTGCGGCGCTAACGAGGAAAGACTACAAGACAGCGATTAGCGGTTTCCGCGAATCCGCTAGAATTGTTGGCTTCGCACCTCAGCTTGCTGGGGACTTGGCACAACTTCGATTGGACATGCAAATTGCTGGCATCAAAGCCGACATGCTGCAGCCAGCGAAAACGAATCCGCCAGCGAAAACAATGGGTAGCCCTGCTGGCAAACCAGTTGCAATGACTCCAAAGAAGCAAGCGTTGCAGATGATTGCAATCGGCAAGGCTGCTTTGGATCGCGGCGAGATCGCAACCGCGGTGCAGTACGCTCGACAAGCCCAGGCCTTGAACGTGCCTGAAAGCGAGTTCTTGCCTGGTGAACCACGCGTTTGGCAATTCGTACTCGATGCCGAGTCGGCTGCAAAGCGTAGCGGAGTCGTTCAAGCTTCCGCGGTTGCACCGGTACAGCAAGCCGGCACATTTGTCGGTGACGCTAGCACAATTGCTCAGGTTCCCTACAACGCAGGGGCTGGCCAGGGTGCAGTTCGCCAAGTTCAAGCCGAGGACCTGGATGCGGGAGCGCTAGGATTGCCGCAAACATTCGAAACCCCACGACTGCCTGCTGCGTCATCCGGTGAAGACATTTACATGGATGGCTTGCAAGCGTTGAAAGCTGGCAACAAGGAACTTGCACGCAAACGATTTGTCGAAGCGTGGCAATATGAAGGCACACTGCCACAGGAAATTCGTCGGCAATTGAAAGACAAGCTTACTCTACTTCAATCACCGACTCCATTGCCAAGGACCAGTTCGCCATCCGACATGGCGAGTCTAACTCCGGCACAACGAGCCGACATGGAAGCTCAGCAAGAAGTGCGTCGCCTTTATCGCGAAATCACATCTGAGCTAGCCTCAGCCGCTGAAACGAACAAGACGGCACCGATGGACGCCTTGGATCAACTAAATGTCTTGCGTCGTCGTGTTGATGGTGCAGAGGTTGATGAAACGTCAAAGCGAGGTCTGTTGGCACAGGTCGATCGAGCATTGATTGAACAACGTAAGTACGTCGATGCGAATCGTTCGGACATCGAGAGAAAGCTCGAGAATGAATCGGTTCGACAAGAGATTGAAACAAAGCGTGCTCGTGATATTGCGATTGATGAGGAGATCAAGAACTTGGTTAAACAGTTCAACGATCTGCTGGAACAACAACGCTACTCAGAAGCCGAAGTGATTGCCAAAAATGTGCAAGAACTCAAGCCGGGTTCGCCAATCGCGACGAGCATGTCCCATGTGGCGCAACTAAAATCTCGTAGAGCGATTTTCGAGGAAATTCGTGCTGCTAAGGAAGAGACCTTTGTTCGCCAAGGTTTCGCCAACGATCGCGCTTCGGTCTACAATCCGGATATGCCTTACGAAATGCCGTCTGCTCGCGAGTGGAATGACATTTCGACGCGCCGCTTGGCTCAAGACCGTGAAAACTTGCGAATGAGCGATCGGGAGCGTCAGATTCTCGATAAACTTGAGAGCGCTCAGGTCAACATCAAGTACAACGCTCGACCATTGAACGAAGTGCTTGCAGAGATCTCATCGGTTACTGGTGTGCCAATCGTTTCTAACAAACGAGCGATGGCTGCGATCCGTGTGATGCCTGATGTTCCTGTTACATTGGACATCAGCACTCCCATTTCACTGAAGAGTGGGTTGCACCATATCCTTGACCAGTTTGAGCTGACTTATGTGATCGACAACGATGTGTTGAACATCACCACGATCGAAGCCAAACGTACCAACGTCGAACCGCGAACCTATCGCGTGGCCGACCTAGTGACACCGATTCCTAACTTCACTCAAAGTTATGATGCTGGTTTAACGGGTGCCCTGCGTGCGGCCTATCAGATGACGAGTCCTCAAACGGACGTTCGCATCATGCCTGTCTCGGTTGCCGATTTGGCTCGTGGAAACGCAGCTGCCCCCATGAGTAACCCCAACATGCTTGGGCAGTATTCGTCGATGGGCAGCCAGCAAGGATTCGGAGGCTCTGCGCCAGCCCAAGGGCGTGGTGGTGGAGCATTCGCTGACTTCCAGTCATTGATTGATTTGATTCAAACAACCGTTGTGCCGGATACTTGGGAAGCACTTGGTGGTCCAAGTACGATGGCCGAGTATGCCCAAAACTTAAGTCTTGTGATCAGCACGACGAGTGATGTTCACGATCAAATTTCCGATCTATTGGAATCGTTAAGAGCTTTGCAAAACCTGCAAATCACGATCGAGGTACGATTCATCACGCTATCGGATACATTCTTTGAGCAAATCGGTGTCGACTTCGACGTTCAGTTTGATGACAACACTCAGGCTTTGCCAGATGATGACAGTGGCCCTGGTGTGACAATCGGTTTTGACGGCATCGCCGGTCTACCGACACCAGATTTGGACATCACATTCAATAACAATAGTTTTGGAGTAACCAGTCCATTCGGGGCTCCTGACGCGGGGGCGATTTCAACGATCGGCTTCGCGATTCTAAGTGATATTGAAGCGTTCTTCTTTCTGCAAGCCGCTCAGGGTGACACCCGTAACAACGTCATGCAGGCTCCCAAGGTGACTTTGTTCGACGGACAGTTCGCCTCGATCAATGACCAGACGCAACGTCCGTTTGTGACAAGTATTACGCCTGTTGTTGGTGACTTTGCAGTCGCTCAGCAACCTGTGATCGTAGTTCTGAACGAAGGTACGCAGTTGAACGTCCAGGGAATCGTTAGTAACGACAAACGCTTCGTTCGCTTGACGCTTGTGCCATTTTTCAGCCAGATCGGTGATGTTGACACATTCACATTCGAAGGTCGTCAAACCACGCAATCTTCAAGTCGCGATGAAAATGGCGATACGAATGGCGATGGTCAAATTGATGATTTGGATGAAGTCGACACTGTCGAAAACATTGACATCACTGAAGGCACCACAGTTCAGTTGCCTACATTCGCTTTCACGACGATCAATACGACCGTCAGTGTTCCCGATGGCGGCACGATTTTGCTGGGTGGTATCAAACGAATGGCCGAAGGCCGTGCGGAACGAGGTGTTCCATTCCTGAGTAAAATTCCATACGTCAGTCGATTATTCCGCAACACTGCGGTCGGTCGTGACGCGAGTAGCTTGATGATGATGGTCACGCCGCGAATCATCATTCAAGAGGAAGAAGAAGAAGCTCAGACAGGCTTCAGACCAAATCGTTAAAATTTGGTTCAGCCCAAGTGATTTTGAAAACGCCAGTGAGTCCAACTCGCTGGCGTTTTTTTTGCTCCAAGCTCACTTGTTGAGATACATCTTGGCCATTCCAACCGAGTCATCATCGTTGTCAATCTCGATCGCATATTGAAAGTGCTTTCGACCTGCCTCGTTGTCACCAAATGCAATTGCGATCAACCCTAGCATGACTTCCGCAGGGCTACCCTCGGCAGTAGTTTCCGTGATGCATTTCTCGACAATTTCCTCGTCAAACTCATGGATATTCTTTAGCAAGGCGACTGCACACTCGTAGGTGTGCTGATAGGCAATGCGATCCGAATAATCCAGAGAAGAACAGAGTTCCGTTCGCCGTGCCATTTCTCTTGTTGGAACACCATCAACGAGAGACCACCACAGCAGCATGTTCTTTAGTTCTTCGGTATCGCCGGAATCTAGCTGCTCGATACCCTGTCTGAGAATCAGAAACTCTTCACCCTGATCATCCGTGCCTCGAGAGATAGATGCACGCAGGTAAGTAACTTCCTCTGGATCGTCTTCGTTGTCCATGTAAACATAAACCGAATCGGCCCAACGATAAAAATCGTCAGGGTCTTTTCCCAACTTGCGAACTGCTGTCGCTACGTTGCACAAACGACGGATATAGGTCAAGTTAGAGGGCGATGCTTCTGTCAGCCATAGCTGATGCGGAAACTCCTTCACCGGCTGCTTGCTGTTCTCGTAAAACGTTGCCAGGATTCGTCGCATCTGAATTTCGTGGTGTAGCCAACGGCTATTCGCCAAGTTCTCTTCCAGTGCGTCAGCGGATTCACCAAACTTGTTTGCGCAATCCATGATCTGACAAATCAATTTCAACAAATCAGGGGAAAGAGCTTCTGAACTCGCTACCACATGAGCAGCGCACGAACCTCTGAATTTCGCATCAAGGTCGATGTCTGCAGCCATCTTGGAAAATATTTGATCGATCCAATCCTGGACGCTGGCAACTTCACCCTGATCCAAAAGAGCCAACAAATGCGGAGCAATTGAATCGACGTTGTAAGGATGCACGACGCGAAAATTCTTGTCATCCGGTGTACGAACGACCCGAATCCGGCTCCAGCGCCCGTCAAACCCATTTATTTTGATGTTGTACCCAAAGCTGCCAACCGCCGTTGTTTCAATTTTTGCCGATTGAGCGATCGCTTGAAACAACTTGTCATTTTCAAAACGCCTTTTGATTCCATCAGGAAGCCACGTTCTGAATAATCGATGAACACGCGATCGATCGCGCTGGAATAAAGGTAAATGTTCCGGGATAACCGACAGTGACTTTTGTGTGTCAATGTCCCCGCGAAGCATGGCCAGCGTCAGGTGTCTGGCCACCGACTTTGGATCCGTTTGATCTAGCGAATCAATTTCACCCTCAAAGTTCTGCGGTAGACTCAAGACCGAATCACCCTCAAGCAACGCGGGAATACGTTTGACAAGATCGTATCGATTGATCGCGGCTAACTTTTCCCAGATCAGTTCGACAGTATCCGATTCAAGCTCGGTGTTTTTTCGTAACGACTCGTTCTTGCAGATCGCTGCCAGGACCGGAATCACTCCAGTTGTCTCAGTGGTCTGCTTGACCAAGTCATCTTTTCCAAGAGCCAGCTGCAAAAAGGCTCTCAAGGTTTTCAGTTCTTCGCTCAACTCTCCCTCTTCACCCAAGTCGGCTTTTCCCAGTAGGTCAAGCGCTTTCTGAATGTTGGCAGCGTCATGCGAAAACAGCCCTTCGTTGTCAAGCAAGGCGCCAAACATTGCCGTCGGCATTGAATTCTGATCGATCAAATCAACTTTTGCTAAATCGGAAACCAACTGCATACGCGTTTTAAACAAAGCTGGCGTGACGTACTCGCGAGGCAAAAGAAGCTTCAACGAGTCGACCGTTTGCTGTACTGAAAACGGTCCAAATTCTCGGGCTGGTCCAATCCGCTGCGCCGCCTCTTCTTCCAAACCAAATTTGCGAAACTGATTGGCGATCGCTAGCGCCGGGCCAGGATCGGAGGGAAAACCGTCGGCGATCGCACGAAGTCTCGAAAACTGATCTTTCCCACTTTCAGAATCCCCAATGTCCATTTGAATGTAATGCGCCAATTCACTTTCTTCGACCATTTCACGAAGAGCGTCTCGGCATTCATTGACCTGTTCCGCCGACATTCTGCCAGCATCAATAGAAGCGGTGAAAGTGACTTGCAGCACGTTCATCTTGTCACGCGAATCCGACAGCGGCGTGCCTTCAAAACCGATAGCATCCTGCCGAAATTTATCCGGCCCCGACCGAAACAGTTCATTTAAATTTTCCTGCGGCGGCTCGGGAACGATATCGTTTGTTTGATTCGTGCGATATCGCCGATAGGAGGTGGAGATTGTGACAGGGCCAAAACTCTTCACCCAACTATTGAATATTTCAGGCGTACACAGCGCTGGATACCAGATTTCGTACTTGGTTTGAAAAGCACTGGGCGAAGCAAAGAAAGCGTCGCTTTGTCGATCCGCTGGGTCGCCGTATTCATCTAGATAACTCTTGGAACTCCAGCGATCGCTTTGGTACTCTTTGGCCAGAGCACGGTCTGTCAAGAATTCAGGCAGGTGTTCCAGCAAGGAAACGCCATCCAAATACACGTGCCCGGCAATATCAGACATGCTGGTGGTTGCGTATCGCGCCGACACTTCAAATCGGTTTGTCGCAGCATGCGAAATTTTGTTTGCCTGCAAGCCTACCAATCGGCAGTTCGGAAACTCTTCTTTTCCTCGAATCGACCAGTCCTTGGAGATTTCGTCGCCCTCGTTTGCCAAGGTCTCCTCGGCAATTTTGGCGGCTTGCGTTCCCGTACCAATGACACGAATACGAGCCGTCCCGATTCCGGAATAGTTCGCAACAATCCTTCGATACTCGGATCGGGTTTTGAAATCGCTGTTGGCAACAGGTGCCTTGGTCAACTCGGCTGTGCGACCATCACAAATCAGCGCCCTTTGTCCTTGAAGAGACTGCGGCAACACGTTGATCGCCATGCATTGCCCTTGAGGATCAATCCAATGGCCCGATTCACCATTGGGCACATAAACAATCTTGCGAGAGAACTGTGATGCTGCCGGCAAATCCCCAGCAAAGGTACGTTCCGCGCTCGCCACCAATGCAATGTACGCTTCGTAGCCCAACTGCCGAAGGACACCGGTTAGCAATGCCGCACGATCGTCTCTAACATCTTGCGCACGCACTGCAGCCGCAATCATCTCGATCGCATCTGTTTGACTTTGCTCTTTGATAACAGGTTTCAAGCCCGCCGCCAACTTGCGGGTTTGCGGTTCCAGTTTTCCAATCGCACGGTCCATTTCAGCTCGAACTTCCCGCGCGACATCTTTCCACTCAGATGGGCGTCGCAAATAGATGAACGGTGTAGCGATGTGATCGGGCATGCAGTAGCGTGGATCCAAACCAGAGATTTGATTTGAATCGTCAAGTGGTGAGTTTTCAACCAACGTAAACCATTTTGATTTTGCATCACCATCGCCTTTGTCTAGTTTCATTAGATCCCGGACACAAGCAAATTCCAGGTCGCCTGGATCACCAATCAAGCCAACGCGTCGCACGATCGCTTGGGAATCGAGATCGAAACGGAGAAAGAAGTTTTGATCATCGCCCACTGATTTTTCGTAAACGATCTTCAGTTCCAACAAGCACCCGCTTTTCACATCATTGGTGATTGGAAGTTGGAAAATCTGATCGCGATTTGGTTGCCAACGTTGGTCAAGGATGTCTTTGGACTCAGCAGAAAACAGATCCGCCGATTCTTTTACAACGTCACCCTTCCACGTAACAATTCGTGCCCGAACCGTGGGAGCGACATCGCTTTTTCGCAACAAAACTTCGGCGAATTCATCCAGGTCGATTTCATTATGTTTCTGGATTATCCAATCCGTTACAAACGCGCGATCACCCTGGACACGTACCGAGGATTGGTAAAACAAAATTCCCGAATCAGGTAGTCCAAATCCGTACACCAACTGCTTTGACGCATTCCACAAGTCTCCGTGCGGTGTCTCCAGTGGCGACGACAGTTCGTTGATGTACCGTTCGCCCCAGCTTGTTTGTCCTTGCGAACGATTGACGCAGCTAAAAAGGACGACAGTTAAGAGACAGCCAGTCCACAGATGATTTCGCATAGCATTGATCGGGTAGGTCGGCGCGGGGCAATCGATTTGCCCAAAATTCGTTTCAGCTTTTAGCTCTCGCTAGACCTACAGTTTCCGAGATCGATCGGCGATGGTCAACAATCAAGGTGATTCAGGTGGGCATTGGCTGGTTTTGCGGGCTGTTTTGGCTGACAAATCGCCGCGGCCGTTAGGAAAATCAGATTTTTCGTTCTTAACGATCAATTCGCGTGGCGACAGACGTGCCAAAGCTAGCCGCGCAACTAAACTTTGTTACTCGCTCTGACAATTCGTTATTTACATCAATGCGGCCAAAAATATCCATCATGTCGATGCTGAAAAACGCCTTCTTAGTTCTCGCCTGTCTTGTATCCACCAGCCAATTCGCGTCTGCACAGTTCTTGCCGAATAGCAAGCACTCGGACCCAACCGATCGGTTCATGCAACTTGATTCTTGGATGCCCACGCCAACCCAGTTCCGGACCGCATCAGGTGCTCCTGGACCGTTGTACTGGCAGCAGCGAGCGGACTACGAAATCGATGTTACGATCGACGATGAAAACCAACGTCTGGAAGGCAACTGTGGAATCACGTATCACAATCGATCACCACATAGCCTGAAGTACATTTGGATCCAACTTGACCAAAATCGATTTCGTCCCGACTCTGATGGCAACGCGATACAGACTGCTCCATCGATGTCAGGTCGTGTTCCGTTTCGATCTTTGAAAGGAATCTTTTCGCGAATCGCGTTTGATGGTGGCTACACCGTTGACGCAGTTTCAGATGCCGACGGCAAGGACCTGGAACATGTGGTCGTCAAGACGATGATGCGAATCGATTTGGAAAAGCCGCTTGCTCCAGGTGCGTCTACCGAATTCGAGATCAAATACTCTTTCAATATTGTCGATGCCAAAGTCATTCGTGCTCGCGGCGGTTATGAGTTTTTTGAAAAAGACAAGAATTACATTTACGAAATGGCGCAGTGGTTTCCGCGCGTTGCTTCGTACACAGATTATCAAGGCTGGCACCACAAACAGTTTCTCGGCCGCGGCGAGTTTACGTTGGAACTCGGTGACTACCTCGTTCGCATCACTGCACCAGAGAACATGGTCGTTGGTGCAACGGGAACACTGCAGAATCCAGACGATGTGCTAAAGAAGGATTGGGTAAAACGCCTGAAGGAATCCGAGACATCGAAAAAGGCAGTCTTCATCATCACGCCCGAAGAAGCCAAGGCGAACGAAGAGAAGAAGAGCCAAAAGACCAAGACATGGGTATTCAAGGCCGATAACGTTCGCGACTTTGCGTTTGCAGCAAGCCGGAAATTCATTTGGGATTCGCTGGGAGTCAAAATTAACGACGATACCGTGTTGGCGATGTCTTACTACCCCAACGAAGCCGAACCGTTGTGGAGCCAATATTCAACGGAAGCGATCGCACACACACTTGAGGTCTACGGACGTTACACATTCGAGTATCCCTATCCTGTAGCGATCAGTGTGAATGGTCCTGTCTATGGAATGGAATACCCAATGATTTGTTTCAATGGGCCGCGTCCAGAAGAGGACGGGACTTACAGCAGAGGCACCAAGTACGGATTGATTTCCGTCGTGATTCACGAAGTCGGACACAACTTCTTCCCAATGATCGTCAACAGTGACGAACGACAGTGGACGTGGATGGACGAAGGCTTGAATACCTTCCTGCAGTATTTGACCGAACAAGAATGGGAAGAGGATTATCCATCGCGTGCTGGTGAACCAGCCAAAATCGTCCCCTACATGCGTGGTGGAAGCCAACGCCCAATCATGACTGGTAGCGAGGAAATCATTCAGTTTGGTCCCAATGCCTACAGCAAACCTGCGACGGCACTGAATATTTTGCGAGAGACAATTCTGGGACGCGAGTTGTTCGATTTTGCGTTCAAAGAGTATGCCATTCGGTGGAAATTCAAGCGTCCAACGCCCGCCGATTTCTTCCGCACAATGGAAGACGCATCAGGCGTTGACTTGGATTGGTTCTGGCGCGGTTGGTTCTACAGCACCGACCACGTGGACCTAGCAATCGATTCGGTGCGTTGGTACAAGATCGATGACGGCGACCCAGATGCGGCCGCCGAACGCAAACGCGTCGAGGAAGACGAAAGCGATACGACGATTAGCCAAGATCGTAACAAGGACATGCCAAAGCGAATTGACTGGCAGCCAGGCTTGAAGGATTTCTACAACACTGAGTATGACCCCGATAAAGTTGAAGAAAGCGACCGGAAGGCGTACCAGAAATTCCTGGACGGGTTGGATGACGAGCAACGCAAGATGCTGAAACGCACAACCAATTTTTATATCGTCAAATTCAAGAACGTTGGTGGCCTGGTAATGCCAATCATCGTTCGAGCTCACTACGCTGACGGAACACATGAACTAAGAACGTATCCTGCCGAAATCTGGCGTCAAAACAGCGCGGAGATTAGCAAGCTGATTGTGTCGGACAAGGAAATCGTGCGTTTGGAACTGGATCCGAAGCAGCAAACAGCTGATGCAGACACGTCCAATAACCATTGGCCGCCACGCTTGGTCCCCAGTCGCTTCAAACTATTCAAGGGTTCCCGAGGCGGCGGAAACGACATGAAGAAAGCACGCGATAAGGCGAAGGCTGCAGAAAAGAAAAAGGCCGACGACAAGAAGAAGGCCGCAGAAAAGAAGGCTGCCGATGCAAAGAAGGCGGCTGACGGCAAAGGTGATCCAAAAAAGAAGGACGATACCAAAACGCCTTCGAAAAAGGACGCTAAGCCAAAAGCAGACGCAAAGCCTGCCAAGAAAGAGCCCGCGAAAAAAGAGCCTGCCAAGAAACCGGCTGCGAAGAAGGCGGAACCCAAGGCCAAGGCTAACACTGACAAAAAGAAGGCCGCGTGATGCAGTTGCCAGCGCTTTTTCTACTGCTGTTCATGACTCATCCGGTTCACGAAACTGTATCGGAAATCGAATGGAATGCTGAATCAGGATGCTTGGAAGTATCTATGCGTCTGAGCGTATTGGACGCGCAGTGGATCAAGCGGCAGGTGAAACCCAAGCAAGACGACAAGGCCTGGCCAATCGTTTACTTGCAAAAACGCTTTCGGGTCGATCCGCCTAAAAAGGATCAGGCCAAAGCCAATGCGAAGAATACTGCCAAGCTCAAGTGGGTTGGCCGCGATGAAGAGGGCTCGCATGTCTGGTGGTATTTTGAAATCCACCCCGCCAACAAACAGATGCCAAAGATTGTTGACAACCGCATGCTGTGGGATCGCGAAGATAGCTATATCAACCGCATCGTGATCTTAAAGAACAACAAGCCGCAGCGAGCAATCGATCTCACGTTCCGAAAGCCATCTGCCAAGTTGGAATAGACGCGTCCGCTGGCTCACTCTCAGTAACAAAAATTCAAAGCGGTGCCGGCAAATCACGCCGCTGAAAAATCTTGGTCCCAACTGCCAAGAACACTCCTCCTGCGGTGAGCAGGAGTAGTGGGTAAACGATAGGACCTAGATTCAAATTTGATTCAAATGAGTCCATGCCGAACGGTGCGGCGATTCCATGTTCGGCTGCTAAGGCGGTCATCTTCTGCGGCTTATAGCAACTTAGAATGGTCAGGCCCAGCATCCATGCCAGCGACTTGGATACCAGTCCTAGTGCATACAAAACGACTTGGATGACATACGTTCCGACCACCAAGCCCACCGTGCGCCAGCGGTAGCGATCAAAACTGCTGACGAGGATCGAAAACGTCAGAAGCACGAATCCGAATGAAAACAAATGGAATGTTGCGCCTGCGAACAGCCGCCAGTTGACTCGCTCGTGCAAAGGCACGTCTTCGACGATCGGTTCGGAAGGGCCAAGCTGCAAATCAATGTTCAAGACTGGAATTGTGTACGTTGGCGCGGGCACTTCTTCACTGACCACGTTGGTATAAATCCCCAGTGATATTCCTCCCCAAACCAGCCCGCAAAGGATCGCGAGCCCTGCGACCGACACCAACGCATGTGTTAACAACAACTGGCGACGACTGATTGGCTGTGCCAACGTCATTTCCATCGTCCCGCGTCCCAGTTCACCGCTGACCGCATCACTACCGCGGGCCACGCACCAGATCACAATGCATGCGATCACAATCGGTTCGTCATAGACCATCCCGACTTGGCCGGGGTACGACAACAACGACGCGAAATCAATCGGCGAGTACTTTTCAAAATCCTTCAGCTGATCCAGCATATTCTGGTACTGCGTCAAATTGAAAAAAGTACCAACCCATACTCGAACCCATGCGAATCCAAACAGCACCAAACCGCAAGCCATGAACAACAAACTAGAACGATTGATGTGCTTTTTGATCAAAACGCGATTAGTCAACGGTAGCTCCCTCCTGAATTCGCCCAGAATGCACAGCATCGTATACGCTTCGCAGCCCAAGCCTTTCGATCCTCAGATCCTTGAGCTTCAACGATTCCACCCAACCAAGAATTTCATTCAAATCGCCACTCGTTTCGATCATCAACTGTCCAGAACTTTGCACGACTTCGACTTGCTGACGAATCGATTCGGGAACGTTCAGGTCTTGCTCCATCGGTTTGGCCAAGATTCGATGTTGCTGAGCCAGTTGCCCCATGTCACGTTGATGGACAAGTCGACCAGCTTTCAAAAAGACGACTCGCGAACAGGTGTCTTCGATCTCCGATAAAACATGCGACGAAAAGATAATCGTTCGGCCATCAGCCTTTGCTTCCAAAATCAATTCAAGCACCTTGCCGCGAACACTCGGGTCCAGGTTCGCTGTCGGCTCATCCAAAATCAATAGTGGCGATCGAATCCCAAGAACGACGGCTAACGCAAGCTTTTGTCGCATGCCTGTCGACATGAATGCGACTCGCCGCCGGGTATCAAGCTCCAGCTCCTTTGCAACGTCCAGGCTGCGTTGCGGATCGGCTAGCGGATGGAGTTCGGCAAAGTATTCCAGCACGTGCGAGCCTCGCATATCGCCAGGCAGCCTCGCTTCACCTGGCAAATAGCTCACCTGTCTCCGAACCGCAACACTATCGACTCGCGGATCGAATCCCATAATCGAACATTCGCCTTCGGTTGGATTCAGGTAACCAAGCAAAGTGCGAATCAAAGTTGTTTTGCCAGCACCATTTGGCCCCAGAAGTCCAAATACGTCACCGCGCCCGACGGTCAGATCACATTCTGCCAGGGCTGTGAAGTTTCCGTATCGTTTGGTCAGGCCAACGCAGCGCACCACTTCCAGCGATTGACCGGCTTCGGTGGCAGGGTTTGACATGACATCCTTCGCGTGAAATGTTTTCTTGAGAAATCGTTTGATATTGTGCCCACAAGTCAACTGTTATCAACTGTGTGGACGCGTTTGACAACGTGTCGCATAACCGCAACTAACCGATACGCTTAACTTTCTGAATACTTTATGACCGACCAACCTTTGCTTCCGAACGGTTTTCGATACGCTGGCGTTGCTTGTGGTATCAAAGCCAGCGGCAAGCTTGATATTTCACTGATCGTTGCCGAGGAAGGTGTCACAGCAGCTGGTGTTTACACACAAAACCAGATCGTTGCCGCTCCTGTGCTGTTGGCGAAGTCGCACACGCCAGCGAAAGGAATCCGGGCGGTGATTACCAACAGTGGCAACGCGAATGCATGTACCGGGACGGAGGGGATGAATGATGCAATCGCGATGTGTGACCAAGTCGCGAACCTTGCTGGCTGCAAACGAAGCGAAGTGCTGATCATGAGCACGGGAGTGATAGGACAGCGATTGCCGATGACCAAAGTGAGTCACGGAATCATGGACGCTTATTCGAATCTAGAGAATAACGCTGATAGTTTTTATGCCGCCGCCGAAGCGATACGCACAACCGACAACGACCGCAAGGTTGCATCCAAAAGTATCAAGGTCGGTGGGCGAACGATCAACATCGCCGCTATGGCGAAAGGAGCTGGAATGATCGCGCCTAACATGGCGACGATGCTGGCGGTGGTTTTGACCGATGCACCGTTACTGCCAGAGGATGCCCAATCGATCATCTCTTCTGCGGCAGAAATCAGCTTCAATAAAGTCAGTGTGGATGGTCATACCAGCACCAACGACTCTTTGTTGATTTTGGCAAGCGGAAGGAGCAAGCCGCTTGCGTCAGAGGAGCTTACTACTTTCGCCAGCCATGTGAATGAAGTCTGTATTTCGCTCGCTAAAATGCTGGTTGCCGATGGCGAAGGTGCGACACATGTGATGGCGATCAATGTATCGGGCGCGGATGATGACGCAGCAGCAGACGAAATTGCCCGCACTGTCGCAGCAAGTCAGTTGGTCAAGACCGCGATTACTGGCGGCGATCCAAATTGGGGACGCATCGTGTCAGCGGCTGGCTACGCCAAAGCCCAGATTGTTCCCGAAAAGACGTCGCTGAAAGTTTGTGGCATCATGATTTATGAAAACGGTTCACCAATCGAATTCGACGCCGCCGCGCTAAGTGAAAAAATGAAGTCGAGCCCCGAAGTCGATATTGATTTGGTTGTCGGACCGGGAACGGGCAAGTCGACGTTCTGGTCCAGCGATTTGACGACCGAGTACGTCAAATTCAACTCGGAGTACACAACCTAGCAATCCGTTGGTGTGCTACTTCTTCTTGACTTTGACGTCTGTCATTTTGGCCCATGCTTGCCACTTTTCGATCAGCGAGGCGACCAATTGTGGATGTTCGGCAGCGACGTCATGGGCTTCGGTGCGGTCAGCTCGCATATCGTACAGTTCCCAGGATTTCGCGTGCTTGTCCCAGGTGAGTTTCCAGTCGCCCTCGCGAACGGCTCTGTTGGTGGACCAGTGCCAGTAGAGGTTGTCGTGAGCCTGGCGCTGTTTGCCTTTGAAAACAGGAACCAAAGTCTTGCCATCCAGCGGGATGGTCTCTTTACCAAAATCCGGATGCTTGTCTGGGTAGTCAGCTTTCGCCATGTCCAGGAAAGTGGGCAGCAGGTCGATGATGTGGCCGACCTGATCAGACCGTGAGCCCGGTTCAATGGCCGCTGGCCAACGCGCCAACAGCGGCGTCGAGATACCGCCTTCATGACAATACTGTTTGTAGCGGCGAAAGGGAGTGTTCGAGGCCGTGGCCCAACCAGGACCGACATGACTGTAAAAATCCTTTGGTCCAGGGATGTGTTTCGGATTGTTTCCGCCTGGAGTTTCGGCGCAACCGCCGTTGTCGGCCAGAAATAGAACCAGTGTATTGTCTGCCACGTTCGCTTCATCCAGGGCGTCCAGCAAGCGTCCAATGTTCTGGTCGACCGAGTCGATCATTGCAGCGTAGACTTCCATGCGAAGCTGTTGCCAATCTTCGTCAATCGTCTTTGCCTGTTCCCAGTTTTTCGCGATGTCATCACGGTTGGCGACGACCCAGTTTTTGTCAACCAAGCCAAGCTCCAGTTGTCGTGCAAGGCGTTGTTGCCGGAGGACATCCCAGCCAGCTGCATACTTACCCTTGTACTTTGCAATGTCGGCTGGTTTGGCGTGAAGTGGATAATGGGGCGCTGTGTACGGGAGGTAATGGAAGAACGGTTTGCCTGCAGCCGCATTTGACTTGATGGTTTTGATTGCGTGGTCGGTGAAAGCGTCCGTCGTGTAGTAGTCGTCGGGAAAGTCGTCAAATTCGAGGAACATGTCGTTGTGGCCGAAGACGCGTGTTTTTCCTCCTTTGAATTTCGGATCGGGAATTTTGGGATTGAAGAAGTTGCAACAGCCATCCCACAGCCCGTATGCCTCATCAAATCCACGGTCGAAGGGGCGTGTTCCAACTTTTTTACCGTTATGCCATTTGCCGGACATGCCAGTTGCGTAACCGGCGTGACGCATAGCTTCGCCAAGGGTCAGCATGTTTTTTGTGATCAGTTCGTGCTGGCCACGGCCGCCGTTGCGAGGATAAAGACCAGTCAGAAGTGAGGCTCGTGTCGTAGTGCACTTGGCGTTGTTGTAAAACTGCGTGAACAACAAACCCTCTGCGGCGAGACGATCGATGTTGGGAGTTTCGATTTCGGAACCGTAGCAACCAATGTCTGACCAGCCCATGTCATCGACCATGATCAGCACAATGTTTGGTTGGGCCGGTGGATCGGCTGCCAAGATCGCGCTGCCGATCATCAATGACGCCGCTGCGAATGAAACTAAGCGAAGACAGGAGTTGATATTCATAGCTGGTCTTTTGCGAACTGCTCGTAGAACTGTGAACGTTGGTCGTTCTTTCAGTGATCAATATACTCAATCACTCGCCTGCGTTTGCTGGCCAAAGACAGATGGGTGCGCCGCGCGACGCCAGGCTATGTTGTTAAACAGCCCGGCTGTTGATTAAAGACTGACTTGCCCTGTTTGACTTGACGCATCATTTTTTACGAAACAGAGCACTTAACGCCACTTCTCGAATCATCGATCGGATTCGATAGTCTTGACCTTTGAGTTTGCCAAGCAATGCTTCGACATCATCTTGATCGGAAAATTCTATGGTGCGTCCCAGGGCGTATGCCATGATCGATTCGACCAGTTCCTTTGCCAATTGATCTTCTTGATCCAGTAGCACTTTCTTTAGCTCTTGAACGTCGGCGAAAGCCGCTCCGCCGGGAAGGGTTCCGCCGGGCTCGATCGGGACTTGTTTTCGTCCAACTTTTTCACTGTTTCGCCAGCTGCCGGTGGTGTCGAAGTTCTCGAGTCCAAATCCGATTACATCCATCTTTTTGTGGCATGAGGCGCACACGGGTTGCTTTTGGTGAAGGATCACCATTTCACGGTTCGTTTTTGGTTTGTCGCTAGCGGCTCCGAGCTCCGGAACGTTGGGCGGCGGTGGCGACGGTTTGTCGTGCAAAAGTTTTTCCATCACCAATGCACCACGGATGACGGGCGACGAACGTTCGCCGTTAGAGCCCGCGACAAGGAATGCCGTCTGAGTCATCAGACCGCCACGAGGCGAATCGGGTGGAAGATTCACTTTTTGAAATTCGGCTGTTTTCTGATTCGGCAGATCGATGCCATAGTGGGTCGCCAGAGCATTATTCACGACCACAAAATCAGAATCGATCAGGTTTCGAGCCGGCAGATTTTCATTGATCAGCGTTCCGAAAAATTCGGTGACCTCTTGTTTCGCATCTCGCTGAAGTCCCTCATTGAATCGATAGTGCTGTTTGTTATCAATCGTGATGGCGTCATAGCGGTCAAGTTCCGCCCACTGACTCATGAAGCCGTCACGAAATGCAGTCGCCTTTGGATCGGAAAGAAGACGGTCAACTTGTGCGGCGTAGACTTTTGGATTGGCTAGGTCTGCGGCATAAAGATCGTAATCCGGCGGTGCACTCCACAGGAAGTACGACAAGCGGACGGCCAATTCTCGGTTGCTGAGCCAACGTGCGGAATTCTGGTCGCCAGCTTCGTGGATGAACAGGAAACCAGGAGACGCCAAGATGACGGCGGTTACTTCTGCAAACGCGTCGCGATGGTTCATTCCCTCGGCTCGGTTTTTCTTGAACAATCCATGCAGTTGTTCGATGAATTTCGGATCAGGCTTACGACGACGAAAGGCTTCGTAAGTGAACTTCTCAATCAGTTCTGCGACTTTGCTGTCGTCCCAGATATAGACACTGCGCACTCCGGTCGGAGCATTCGGAAACAGAATGTCCTCCAGCTTGCCACGTGTTTTGGGATAGTATGGACCTTCGATCTCCAGCCACTCGATCCAAACGGCAGCTCGTGGATCGGTGTTGTCTCCTTTGCCCTGCAACATTGCGATGTAGTTTCGCATTCGATTGATCGTATTTTCGGGCACGTTCTCACGCACGTTCACCGCCAGGTGAGATCGCCCCATTGCTTGGCGAACCACCATTTGGACGGTCTGTGGATGTTCGGGAGTTCCCGACAACTTCAGCGTGCCGCGAATATCGTCATTGTCCCAAACCCGAACAATGCTGCGCAAATCATGCTGTCCTTTGCGCACTCCGCCACGAATGCGAACGATGTAGTCACCGCGAATGTCAGTGTGCTTCGATGCTGAAACCCACTTGGCAACGTCACTGATGTAAACGCCGGTATCAACCTTTGGGTATTGAAGATACAGACGCGGCATCTCGACACGCGAATCCCACTGCCGAAACAGGATTTCCATTTCTCCCTTATCTTTGAAACCGAGCTGCTTCCAACCCGCACCTTCGTTTTTCAGTTTTCTTTTCCGATCACTGTCAGCGACCTTTTTCTGCAGCTTTCGCGTGACCCGTTGTTCCGGCTGAGTCCGCTGTTTTTTGACGTCTTGATGTTTGCTGTAGTTGTACCGATACGATTCGACAGCGATCTTTCTGCCCAGTTCAAGGTATTGTTCGAAGTGAGCTGAAGTAAAGAGTTGCTCGGCACCAATCGTATCGAATGTGGATTCGCCGTCTTCTGGAATATCGGTGTGCGCGACTGAAAAACCAAACAAGTCGCGGATCGAATTCGAGTATTCTCGTCGGTTCAAACGCCGCATTGCGATTTCGCCACCATGATCGGTCAAACGCTTGCGCGCGGTCAGCAGGCTGCTGGTCAGTCGATCGAGTAGCGTGCTTAATTCTTCGCTGGGCGGTTGCTTGGCGTCTTCAGGCGGCATGTCACCCGCGTTCAATTGGTCAAGAACATCCTGCCAACGCTGGGCAGTATCAACATTGGAAATCTGCCAATCGATCTGGTCAAATCGCACTTGCCCGTTTTGCTCATTCGGGCCGTGGCACTGGACACAGTACTTGCTAAGGAAAGGTTCAATCGCGCCACGCGGTAACTTGGTGGCAGCCGTCAAGTGATTCAGTTTCGGTTTGGGTTTTTCCACAACCCATTTGAAGTCGGCAAATATTACTTTCGTGATATCCGACCCGGCTGCTGGTTTCAGAGTGATGTTTTTCGTTTCGCTCCAGTCTTTCATCTTTTGCTTGCTGTGCCGATTGACGAATCGGTCTGCCAAAAGTGTGACTTCCTGCCAATCATTCGATGCTGCGATTTCCATGACGCTTTCGTTTTGATTGTTAATCACAATCGTGACGCTTTGCGGTTGCGTGCAGTAAAAGCGAAAGTGAAGCTTGGCACCCGGCGGCGCTTTCCATTTTGGATCGCTGAACTGCTCATTCTTGCTGCCTCGCGCATTCAATACTCGAAAGCCCTTGACACCACCTTTGCCCTGCACCGGGCCAACATTCAGCCATGAACCGGTTCCTTCGCTGAGAATCGCCGATGGTTTGTCCGTAGCGATTGCTTTACCAAGCTGGCTTGGGATTGCCGCGGTGAACGGCGACGAGCGAACGATGGTGTTGTCGTATTTAATATTGGAAAAACCAAACACGTAGTCATCGACGTTCATGACGGGCATTTTCCCGATCCACATGTTGCCTCGCCGAGTCGGCTGAATCACATCACGCCACGCTCGCCCAAAGCTGATTGGGTTTTTCAGCGCGTAGAACATTTTCAGTTCAGTGACCCTGTTCGGATCGGCAGGGGAGATGTGCAGTTCGGGAACGCCCGTTGGCCCGAGCACGATTTTTGACTGAGCTTGATTTGGCCAGGAAACATCTTTGCCCAACACATGTTTTTCCAACCAGAGCCGAGTGTTCTGGCCAATGTCCTGAGTGTCGTGGTGACCGCGAGGTTGATGAGCGAATGACCAGGGCACGCCAGGCTTGAAACTCTTGAACGTTTGCTCGCCGCGTTCGTGACCGCCATGATGATCGTTGGTCCCGTTCAGCCATAAACTCGCAGCCGTGATGTGCGGCGTGTGGGCCTGCGGAGCAAGCATCGACAGGTAGATTTTTTCGCCAGCAGTTGGCGGCGGGGCAACTTTCGTTGGATCGTACATCCACACGCCGCGCGATCGGTAATACTCAAGCCAACCAACACCAAAATACGCGACCACCGCTTTGACACGATGGTCTGTTGCCAAATTCCACATGATCGTGCCGCCATAGGAATAGCCCTTGGCCCCGATGCGGTTGGCGTCGACTTCTTTTTGCTTGATCAAATAACTCAGCACTCGTCGCTGGATCATGTACCACAGATAGTCATCGGTTTGCTTTGGGTCGGTGATGAACGATCCATCGGGCAGCCTGGACTTGATACGATAGCCAACGTTTGCATCCATATTCCCGTAGCGAAGTTTGTCGGGATACTTGGTGAACTGCGGACGGTTTCCGGTTTTGCCACAGTAGTCGTGTGATATGACGGCCCATCCATTGTTGACGTATTCCATGTCGATGGACGGTCTGGACATCCAGCCGTGAACATTCATCAGACCCGGTGCCTGCTTCGCGTTTGCTTTGACGGCATATTTGCAATAGACGCGGATTTCTTCGCCGGCGTGATACGCGCTGATGTAGAAATCGCGAAAGTAAACGCCGTCCTTTGTTTCTTCAAAGACGATCTGTTCGTTGAAGTCGCCGGCGTCTGGATTAAAGTCCTTCCACAAATCGGCCGTATCCGCGAGAGCCGTTTTTGCTGTCAGCAGGAACAGCAAACCGAACAGAAGGCTTTTCGTCGAGATCATTTTGGTCCGAAACATGCGATTGATTTGCATTGCAGAATATGTTGGCTGGAGCACCGCTCAGCGAGCGGCAAGGCGCTCACGTGACCAATTCCGGAATGATACCAGTGCTGTGACTGAAGGTGTCGATAGGCACATCGGCTTGCTGCATCAAGGTCAGCCAATAGTTGGCAAGAGGCGTGTCTTCGTTTGGCAGGATGATATGCTGGCCCCGTTTGATGTCCTTCGCGGCACCACCGGACACAATTGCCGGCAAGTTCTTCAGTTCGTGGCCGGAACGTAGGTTCGTTCCGTAACTGACGATGCAGTTATCGAACAATCGACTGCCATCGATGTCTTTCGCTTCCTTGAGTCGATCAAGGAAATGGGCCAACAGCGCGGAGCATTTTTTATCGCGCTCGCGGGATGCAAGAATCCGCGGTTGCGAAAACCCATAGTGGCTTAGTGAGTGTGCTTTCAGAGTCATGCCCATCCCGGCTAGCAAAGAACAAACCGGCTGACGATAGGAAACCACGCGGGTCGCATCGGTCTGCAGCGCGATGATGATCATGTCGTACATCAATTTGATCGCCTGTTCTCCGGTCAGCCCCTCGTCAGGTGCTTCAAACGGAGCCTGTTGTTTTGGGATGTCGGCCCATTTTGCTTGACGCTCCAAGCCTTTTTCGACTTGCCGGATCCCAGTGAAATACTCATTCAGCTTCTCCTGGTCACCTTTGCTCAACCTGCGTTTCATGCTGCCGCCGTTGATCCTGACAAGATCCAGGATGCTCTGCTTTTTCTTTAGCCGAGAATCCAGTGCGGCGCGCGAGTCGTTGGGATTGGCAAATAATGTGTAGAACAAATCCAGCGGCTTGTTGATCCCCGGAATGGGATTTCCAGATGCGTCCCAGGAAAGTGACAACCCCGCGCCATGGCCAGAATTTTGTCCACCATCTGGTTCTTTTGCGGAAAGCGTAAGCGATGCGTACCGGGTCTCCTGTCCAATGTTCTGAGCGATGACCTGATCACATGAGATGGAATTGTGAAACCGCTTGCCCGGCGTGCCGGCCACATTGGCTCCGGTCAGGTAGGAAACACTTCCGCCATGTGGATCGCTCGCGCCAAGGTTGGTCAGGTTGGACACCATGGTGATGTCGTCCTGATGCCGCTTCATCGGCATCAAACCCTCAGTCAAACCGATCTCGGAAAAGCGGCCTGCTTTTTGAGGATAAAAAGTATCCTTGGTAAAGCCGAATCCGCCACCAAGAAAAACGACACGTTTCGGCGGAGTCGAATTTGTGGACTGTGCATTAGCAAAGGATTCCAGAAACGGAATCGCCATCACCGAGCCACCCAAACGTAGAAATGATCGGCGGGATTGTGAATCGGTATAAATAGGGTTCATGGGTGTATTATCTACTGAATCGTGCGCAGCTTCAATGATCTTGGTGCCGTTTCTCTCGGCGAGTCTGCAGGCCTGGCAGCTCTTTTTTAACCGCGGATGGACGCTGAT
>CAYNNP010000006.1:39007-66742 GCA_964398215.1 uncultured Pirellulaceae bacterium
AACGCGGATACCGGAACGGGCTTTTCATCCGCGTCCATCTGACTTCCGACATGGCGCCTTTATCGCCAAACTCTGCGTTCACTCGCCATTGTTTTCAAGCGGCTTCTTATTATCGGGAATGGTGGACAATTTGCCTGCGTCAGGAGTGAAGTCCCACGCTATCGTTTTCGCTCCTAACTTGTCCAAGAACGCGCCTGACGAAAACGCAAGAAACAGGCTTTGATCACCCGTTTGATTTCGGTGCTTGGCATACAGGGCTTTCATCTGTGGAAGCAACGATTCTGCCTTTGGCCCCAACAGTTCGATCGCTCGGCAAGCCTGCAGACTACTCCACCAATTCTTGAGCCCCGTATCGCTTATCAAGCTTGCGAGTGCGCGTTGACGGTACTTCGGCGAGGATGCAGCCAACCATGACGCGGCTTCGATACGGACAGCGGCGGAAATGTCACTTAAATGCTCTGCGACTAAATCGTGAAGCATACGATCGTCAGCGAAATCGACCCTCATGGCTACAATTGCCCAGTAGCGTTCTGCAGCGCCAGAACTGTTTAACAATTTAGCGCACGTGTCTCGGTTCTTGGTCCCGACCACGTCAGCGGCTGCCCATGCTGAATCGAGATCAGGTGCGTGATTCGTTTTTCCGATCACGATATCTCGTATCGGTGCACTTTCGGTACGAACGGTGTCACGCATCACGGATTCAGGCAAGGCGCCTACGTCTAGGTTCTCGCTGCGTTTTTGACGATAGACCCTACGAAGATTTCCGAGCGCTGATTGCTGCTTCGGTGTCAGCGGACCAGCTAGCAGGTTGACGATGTTTTCAGGATCGTTGGAGCAATCGTAGAATTCCTCGACCGGTTTGCTGGGACCAGCATACGCTCGCTGTGCAGCGGTAAGACTATCAAGATCGTTCGTTGCTGAACGGCTGATCTCGTTACGGATCGCACCTAAGTCCGAAAAAACGCTGGGCTGGTTATAAGACAAATGAGGCATATAGTTTCGGATGTAAAGAAAACGCTTGTCGCGTACCGACCTCGCCATTTCCATCACCTCATCGACTCGATCCCGCGTGCCATAGATTGTCTTTCTTTCAGATTCCGAGTTTGGCCCCAAGAAGGGAATTCCCTGCATGTACCCAGGTATCGACTGGTTAGCCAAGTTCAATATCGTGGCCGGAACGTCGACGAAACTGACAAGCCGATCGAGCCGAGTGCCCGGAGCAGCCGGTGCGAGATGCTGGAACTTCGGCGGGAAACGAACCATCAGCGCGACGCGCATTCCCGAATCGAGTAGAAGGCGTTTGTGCCGTGGCAGACCGGAACCATGATCAGAATAAAAGAACACGATCGTGTCGTCGGCAAGTCCGTCGCTTTCCAGCTGATCGAGGATCTGCCGGACATTTTGATCCATCACAGAAACACAATCGTAGTATCGAGCGATGGTTTTTCGGACGATGGGAGTATCTGGATAATAAGGCGGCAGCGGGACGTCTTGCGGATTGGCAATCAGCTGTTCAGACAAACGCGATTGAACGTGATGTTGAAATGCAGAATATGGCCAGACCATCGTCCGTGACTGGTGGGTCGTCATGTCATTGAAAACGGCAAAGAAAGGTTGCCCAGGCTTCCGACCGTTCCAATGCGCCTCGCTTGACGAGACATCCCACGACTCCTGAATGAGCCGCTCGCTTTCGGCGCAGTTGTAATCCGTTTTGACGTTGTTGGAGGTGTAGTAGCCTGCACTTCGCAGAAAAGACGGAAAGCCTTTCACGCCGCTAGGCAAGTTGTTCGAGGATCGCATCTGGTGAGTCCCCATACTGGCGTTGTACATCCCAGTGATGAGTGTCGACCGCGACGGCGAGCACACCGGAGAAACCGCGAACGCGTTGGTGTAAAGCACGCTTTCAATGGCCAACGCATCAATCGTTGGCGTGTTTGCAAACTTGTCTCCATAGCATCCAAGCGTTGGACTCATGTCTTCAACGGTGATCCAGAGGATATTCGGCAAAGCAACATGTTTGTTTTTGAGATCGTCCCTTTGTCCAAACGAACAACTGCAAGAGCACAGAACGAAGACGATGCAAGCGATTAGATTCTTGAATGCAATTTGCAAGTCAACCTCGCGATGGTAGTTTTTGTGTTCAAAACTGCACGCCATGATAACCCAGCGCACCAAAGACCTTGGGCTTTGCTACGTGCATAAAAAATCCCCACTCAACTTTGTTGAACGGGGATTCAAATTTCGTTACTGCAGATCAGAACACACCAAGTGGTGTGTGATCTTACTCTTTGTCGTCTTCGGTTGTTTCTGCTTCTGCCTTTGGCTCTGCTTCTGCTTTTGGTTCTTCATCAGCAGGAGCGTCAGCGGACGACGATGTTTCTTCAGGGGCCGCGTCATCAAAAGAAGGCTTCGCAGCTTTCCGTTTTACACGATCATTTTTGCCGACGAATTCCAATATGGCGCGTTCTCCGGCGTCGCCCAAACGAGGCGTGGCAAGTCGCATGATGCGTGTGTACCCACCAGGTCGGTCCACGAATCGCTCCGCGATGGTATCGAACAAGATGCCAGCGGCTTCTTTGTCACCAATCAATTGAACGACGCGGCGCCGAGCGGCAACAACTGGAGCGCGAGCGGCTGCCCACTTTTGCCAGTCATCACTCTTGCGCCACTTGCGGTATTCTTCACTACCTCGGGAAGCTGAAGACTCGTACTTCTTGGCTTCTTCGGCGGATGGAATCGATTTCTTGGCGATCGTGATGCACTTTTCAACCAGAGGACGAACCTCTTTGGCTTTGTGCAGAGTAGTCGTAATTCGGCCAGGTACCTTGGGAGCATTTTCGTCCAAGCTTGCATCGCGTTCGGTTAGGAACAACGCGCTTGCAAGGTTCTTCAAAAGAGCTTTACGGTGACTTGGGCTGCGGCCGAGGGTACGGCCTTTTCGTCGGTGTCGCATGGCGGAAAATCCGTCAGTCGTTTATCAGTAAGTAAAAATCGCTGGCTTGAGTGGCAAGCCAGCGTTGATGTTGAAATGTTTTTCTAGAACATTGGCTGGGCAGGAACTCGCATGCCCAGGTGAAGTCCATACTGCGATAGTTTTTCGCGGACTTCGTTTAACGTTGTATCGCCAAAATTGCGAACTTCCAGCAAGGCGTCTTCGGTGCGTTGCACCAAGTCTCGAACCGTGATGATCGTTTCGCTTTCCAGGCAATTCATTGCCCGAACTGACAAACGCAATTCGGTCAACTGCATATTCAGCTTGGCTTCGAGTTGGGCTTCTGGCGAACCAGCACCACCACGAGCAGCAGAGAAAATGCTTGGGCCAAGCTCGCGATATTGAACAAACGGGTTCAAGTGCTTTCGCAGGATCTTGGCCGATTCGACAAGTGCCAATTCTGGATTGACTGAACCATCGGTCCAGATTTCCAAGTTCAGTTTGTCGTAGTTTGTCTTTTGACCAACACGAGTCTCTTCGACATCGTAGCGAACGCGTGTGATCGGGGAGAACACTGCATCGACAGGAATGATTCCAATCTCGTGATCGACGCTACTGTGTTCGGTGCAAGGAACGTAGCCTCGACCGTTCTCGACGACCATTTCCATCATGAATGGAGTGTCGTCGGTCAAGGTCGCAAGTACGTGTTCCTTGTTAATGATCTCGACATCTTGGTCAGTCTGCACGTCGCCACCGGTGATGACACCGCTTTGCGTGCGTTCAACGGTAATCACGCGGGTCGCTTCGCTGTGGTTTCTGACCACGAGGCTTTTGACGTTCAAGACAATCTCGGTGACATCCTCAAGGACACCCGGAATTGTTGTGAACTCGTGCTGCGCACCTCGGATTTTGATTTGAGTGACAGCACTGCCCATCAAACTGCTCAGCAGAACACGTCGCAGGCTATTGCCAACGCTTGTTCCGAAGCCTCGCTCAAAAGGCTCAGCCGAAAATTTCCCGTAGGTATCGCTTAAACTATTGCGATCTACTTCTAAAGAACTTGGCAGTTCCATGCCGCGCCAACGAATGTGCATCGTCAGTAAGCCTCGAAATCTGGGTACAGAGGTGGAAAATGTACGATTGGGTGGACGAAAACAATTCGCCCACAGCTACTTAGACACGTCGCTTCTTACGAGGACGGCATCCGTTGTGTGGAATAGGTGTGACGTCTTCGATCAACTTCACATTCAGGCCAGCGGACTGAAGTGCGGTGATTGCGCTTTCACGTCCTGAGCCGGGCCCTTTGACGCGAACTTCGACATCACGCATGCCAAACTTGGTCGCTTTTTCGGCAGCTTGTTGGGCTGCACATTGACCAGCGAATGGTGTGCTTTTGCGACTGCCTTTAAAACCACTGGTGCCAGCACTTGCCCAGCAAAGCGTATCGCCTTTCTGGTCAGTGATTGTCACCGTTGTGTTGTTGAATGTCGCGTGGACATGAGCAATGCCATTGGAAACATTGCGTCGAGCTCGTTTCTTTTTATTTGTCTTTGCCACTGCAAAGTCTCTCTCGGTATACGTTTTGTTTTTTTCGTTAAGTAAACGGGTGCAAGCGCTGACACAATTCGTTCAGCTGGAACCCAAAATTAACGCAAGTCCTTGACGCCCTTCTTACCAGCAACCGTTTTCTTGGGGCCTTTTCGGGTGCGAGCATTTGTCTTTGTTCGCTGACCACGGCAAGGTAAACCCAAACGGTGCCGGAATCCGCGGTAGCATTTCACTTCGCGAAGTCGGCTGATGTTTTGCGTCGTCTGACGGCGCAGTGGACCTTCGACGGTGTAATCCCGCTCAAGAAGGGCTGCGATACGAACCACGTCCTCATCCGACACTTCGCCGGCAGAGACGGAAGGATCGATGTTCAATTTCTCACAGACTTCACGGGCTGTATGTAGCCCAACGCCGTACAAATATGTCAGCGAGTATTGAATCTGTTTGTTATTAGGGACATCAACGCCCATCAAACGGGGCATAGTGGAACTCCTGGAAAATTTTGTCTTTACGCCGTCAAAGCAATGCAGAAGCTTGATTCTGGACGATCAAATCGCGCAATTACTCCGTGCAAGAATCCCGGAATATAGCGTCTGGCCCCCTTTTTGCTCAATGGGCACTTTCAACCATTTTCTAATGTTTTCGGCGCTTCATCCGAAAGAATTCCGTCGGCACATCATCTGCCCTTGATGCAGGAATTCGGGAAAGTGCTTCCACCCGAAAGTCCTCGATGTCCAGATTGAGCTCCGTATCGCCTGCGACATTGCTCCAGACACGTGTTAGCCAAAGATGCTCGCATTGTGGCATCAAGAGTTGGTAGATTTGCGCACCACCTACAACAAAGGCAGAATCGCTCCCCGTCAAGGCAACGGCGGATTCAGGCGTATGGGCAACGTCCACCCCATCGGCCTGCCAGTTTTGGTTGCGGGTGATGACGATGGTTCGCCGTCCTGGCAACGGTTTTCCGATCGATTCATAGGTCTTGCGGCCCATCAATAATGCACCACCCATGGTCAGACGTTTAAATCGTCGCAGGTCCTGACTGAGCCTCCATGGCATGTCGCCATCATTGCCTATGACCCCTTCAGGCGTCATTGCCACGATGGCCGTCAATGGCTTGCTGATTTTACTCACCTGCCTAGACCGCCACTGATGCTTTGATGGCAGGATGCGGTTCGTAACCAACCAGCTGAATGTCTTCGTATTGAAAACCGTCGATTGATTCCGGTGAAGAACTCAGCGTCAGAATCGGCATCGGCTTAGGCTCACGAGCGAGTTGCAGCTTGGCTTGCTCAAAATGGTTCTTGTAGAGGTGCACGTCGCCAAACGTATGCACAAAGTCACCCGGTTGAAGCCCAGTGACTTTCGCCATCATCATGGTCAACAACGCGTAACTTGCAATGTTGAACGGGACCCCCAAGAACATGTCTGCACTGCGTTGATACAGCTGGCACGAAAGTCGTCCATCGGAAACGTAAAACTGAAACAGTGCATGGCAAGGCGGAAGCGCCATGTGTTCGACATCCGCAACATTCCAGGCTGACACAATCAGTCGCCGCGAAAGTGGATTGTTTCTGATTTCATTCTGAACCCATGCGATTTGGTCGATCGTTTTTCCATCTGGTGTCGGCCAGCTGCGCCATTGGTGACCGTAGACGGGACCAAGCTCACCGTTTTCATCTGCCCATTCGTCCCAGATGCTGACCCCGTTTTCTTTCAGCCATCCAATGTTGGTTTCACCACGCAAAAACCATAACAGTTCATAAAAGATCGACCGCACGTGCAGCTTCTTGGTGGTCAGGAGCGGAAAGCCCTTGCTGAGATCAAAACGCAGTTGCCGGCCAAACAGCCCGCGCGTCCCGACACCAGTACGGTCATCGCGGTCGATGCCGCTTTGAAGGACTTCGTCTAACAAACGGAGGTATTGAAGCATAGGAACCCGCGCATCCAACTCAGGGTCGAAAAGTGCCAGCGATTTTCGCCGAAAACATGTTTACGATTCGGCGGGAGACGCCCAATCAATTGTCCAATGTCGATCGCTTGACATTTGAACGTGATTACCAGAAATGCCAAGACCCCCAACTAGCTCTTGGACTTCTGCTAGCGTCAAACTCGCATGCAACGACTGTCGAAATAACTGCTGTGCAAATTCAGATTCGCCACCAGTGTACTGGGCTACAAGCCGTTCGACGTCTGCTTCGGAATCGGGCCGCGCAAGATCACGGACGAACAATCTTCCGCCTGGTCGCAAAATCCTAACCGCACCCTGCAATGCACTTGTGGAATCAGCCAAGTGGTGGACAAGGCTGTTGGATATAACGGTGTCGGCCAAGTCGTCAGCGTACTCATGCATATCCTTGGCGTCGGAGTGCTCCAAGAACACACGATCGATCACATTTCCCATGTCGATCTCTCGCTTGGCCAATTCCAGCATTTCGACCGAGCTATCGATTCCGATTACTTGGAATTCTGGGTTCTGTTGGGCCAAGAGAATAGCGATCGCTGCCGGCCCACAACCAAGATCAATGACTTGGGGGCCAACACTGCCACCAGCGATCAGGTCATCAACGAACTGCTGGTTAACGACAGAGTGATCCATCGATTCGTATTCAAAGGCTTCGTCGAAAGTGTCCATCGACTCGGGCTCAAGTGTTCTTTGCAGTTTCAAGTTGGAAATTCCGGTTGGAGGGTGCGAACCTGAAAGTTAACGTATCCGAGCATTTGCTTCCTGAATCCCCTCTACTTGCTGGGTGACTCGGCCCGGAACAACAAAATACGGGCGGACGAATCCACATTACCGTTAAAATCCCGCTAGTTGCCAGCAATCCCCCTGCCTACCGAATACAACATCTTTTTGCACAGAATCGAGTGGACTGATTGTGCGCATTAGTTACTCTAGGGTGACTTGGCGACCACGTTTCGAGCCAATTACCCATGATTCGTCGTAAGTAATTGTAAAAGAAACGTTTTTGCATTCCTGGGTTTGGAAGATGCCCTTGAGTGAAGCTGGCAAAACAACATTGATTGACGATCGTAGAAGCTGGATTTAACTGGCAGTGTGTACAGGGCACACAACAAGGAACATACGCAAGTGCGTGACACTTTGACAACCAAACCCGACCAACGGCGCCGACAGTTTGCGAACATTGAATCGCACTTGTTGAGCCGCAAGCAATTCAATCACGAGATCGTTCGTGAGCGTTTTCGTGCAACACGTCGGTCAATCTCATTTTGCGTTCTAACTCTTCGTGTTTTAGGCCGGATCGATCGCAAAAAATCAATTCGGGTTCTTGAAAAGATCCTGTTGCGTAATTTGCGTTTCACGGACCACAAAGCCAAGCTTGGACGAACCGAATTTGGCGTCTTGCTGGTTGATACCCCAGAGATGGGCGGACGTTGTGTTCTGGATCGACTGCGTAACGAATGCGATTGCAGAAACATACGTGTTGAAATCACGCTTCGGGTCCATGACCCCAATGGCTTTAGTGACGACGATAAGCGCGACGACAACTCAGATCAGGACAGTGGTGAAAAACGCTGGCACCGAATCGATGATTCACAGGTCGAGATTGCCGATGAGCACACACTGAGTTGTCAATCGGCAACCCAAATGGGAATGAAACGCGCCGTTGACGTTTTGGGAGCAACCGCAGGTTTGATTTTGACTGGGCCTTTGATCGCTGCAGGTGCCGTTGCGATCAAGCTTACGAGTCCAGGCCCAGCGTTCTTTGCTCAGACGAGAGAAGGCCGCAGTGGAAAACCGTTCAAGATCTACAAATTGCGAACGATGGTTGTGGATGCGGAGAAACGCCAAGAAGAGCTTCGTTCCTCAAGCCACCGTGATGGACCTGCGTTCAAGATCAAGAAAGATCCACGCGTCACACCGGTAGGACGAGTATTGCGAGCCATCTGCCTTGATGAGCTTCCCCAATTGTGGAATATCCTCAAAGGCGAAATGTCATTGGTTGGCCCACGACCGCTTCCATGGCACGAAAGTCGCGCTTGCAGTCGATGGCATCGTCGCCGACTGGATATTCGCCCTGGATTGACCTGCCACTGGCAAGTCAACAAGGCGGCGGCCGAAAGCTTTGATGACTGGATGCGAATGGACTTGCGGTATATCAGCGAAATGGGTTTGATGACTGACCTTTGCCTGATCGCAAAAACCGTTACCGTGCCGATCTTAGCTCGAGGAAGTGAGTGATCACGTCATCGCTCGAAGATCGTACTTCACGATCAACTCCAATGGTCCAGCCAGTGATTGACGCAAAAGTCGTCTTTCTGACACACTATATCCCGCTCTATCAAGTTCGCGTTCTGCAGTGTTTGTCAGAACAGATTCGCGACTTTCAAATCTTGCTCAGCACTCCGATCGAACCGAATCGAGAGTTCAGGCCGGATTGGTCTGGTCTCAACGTCACAGTCCAAAACACATGGACTTTTAAACAGAAGTGGCGACACAACAAAACTGAAGGCGGTTTCCAGGACGCCCTTTACGTGCATGTCCCAACCGATACTGCCAAACGATTGCGTGAGCTGCGGCCCGATGTTGTCATGTCGCTGGAATTGGGAGCCCGTTCGCTTGGCGTGATCCGCTACTGCAAGAAGAATCCTGACACCAAGTCGCTGCTTTGTACTTACATGAGCAAGCATACCGAGCAGAGCCGCGGACGCATGCGAACCGCCCTGCGTCGTTGGCTGGTTAAACGCGCCGATGCACTGACCTACAACGGCCCCGATTGCAAAGACTACCTGGACTCGATTGGTGCCGACCCTGACAAACTTTTTCACTTGCCGTATGCGGCTGACGATCGCACAACCTACAACGGGGCGATTGCTGAAGAAACGGCAGGGCAACGCCAGCGATTACTGTGTGTCGGACAACTAAGTGATCGCAAAGGTGTACTGCCCTTGGCAATGCAACTATCGGATTACTGCAAAGCCCGACCCGACCAGCAGGTGGAATTGTTGATCGCAGGAAACGGTCCCTTGAAAGAAGCCATTGAACGCGTGGCGGCACCAGAGAATCTGGATATTCAGTTGCTAGGCAACGTGCCGTCAGATTCACTTGGCGACTTGATGACAAGTTGCGGTGCGGTCATCGCGCCGACCCTTGCTGATGAATGGTTGCTGGTCGTCAACGAAGCGATGCATGCGGGCGTTCCCGTGATCGGCAGCATCTATGCACAAGCCGTCACGACGTTGGTTCAGGACGGATATAACGGTTGGCAGTACGACCCGACCAATGAAAGGTCGTTAGCAGACGTCTTGGATCAGTACTTCGGGTTGTCAGCGACTAAAATCGATTCCATGCGATTGGCGGCCCGCGAAAGCATCTCGGAGCGAACCCCAAACTGGGCAGCTTCGGGTGCACTGGACGCAATTCGGCAGTTGTTAAATCCTTAGTATCCTCAAACCATGTTTGATTCATGACCGATCTGGACAAGCACAACGTATTGGGGGTCCGGGTGAACGCGATCGATTACGACGGCGCGGTCTCACGTGTGATCCAATCAGCTCAATCAGGCACTCCAATGGCGGTTACCGCCTTGGCCGTTCATGGAGTCATGACGGGCGTAAAGGACAAGGATCATAGATACCGCCTGAACGATTTTGATCTTGTTTGCCCCGATGGCCAACCAGTTCGTTGGGCGCTGAATTGGGTCCACCGATGCAATTTAAAAGATCGCGTTTACGGACCGACGCTGACACTGAAAATTTGCGAGGCGGCAGCCAAGCATGATGTGCCAATCTTTTTGTTTGGTGCTACCGATGAAATGCTGGACAAATTCTCCGAGAACCTGGGGCAAAAGTACGACGGTTTGCGAATCGTCGGCAAACGCTCCTCACGCTTTCGAACGATCACGCCAGAAGAGTGTGATGAGTTGGCCAACGAGATCAAACAGAGCGGCGCAAAAATCTGCTTTGTAGGGCTCGGCTGCCCAAGACAAGAAGTGTTTGCTTATGAAATGCGTGAACGACTGCAAATGCCTCTGATCGCAGTGGGCGCCGCGTTCGCCTTTCACGCAGGTACATTGGCGCAGGCACCACCTTGGATGCAAAAACGAGGGCTTGAATGGTTGTTCCGATTGGTGAAAGAACCAGGCAGACTTTGGAAACGCTATTTGACGACCAACCCAGCATTCTTGACTCGATTGGTTTTGCAAAAACTAGGATTGTGGCGTGCCCGTACTGACACCGGCACCAAACCAGCGAAAGAGATCTTGTTCGGGTAAACGCCTATTTCGCCGGTTTCCAGCAGGGCAAATCAGTTTTGCAAAGTAGGTTGGGCATTCCTGCCCGACTGAATTCAAATGCGCTTTGAATCGGGCAAGAATGCCCAATCTACGAACGACTCAGATTGAAAAACTGATTTGCCCTGCGGTTTTCAGTGGCTGCGTTGAGCAATGGATTGTCTTTGCATAAGATGTCCGTCTTCCGCATCTCAATATCTCTCGCCACGTTCGGAACACTGCTCATGCGTTTGGTTCGATTCTCGGTAGTCGCGTCTATCTGCCTCCTTTGCCTAATCAACATAGGCTTCAAGCAAGGCGACCCAACCGGCGTGCAAATGAAGCTCTACGCCGAAACGCTCCTTGGCGAACTTGATGACGAACAAAAGAAAACCGTGTCGTTGGCTTACGAATCTGAAAAGCGAACCGCCTGGCACTTCATCCCCAAAAAAGAACGCAAGGGGCTTGCGCTGCGCGACATGAATTCGGCTCAGCGACTTGCCGCACTTCGCCTTTTGCGAGCCACGCTCAGTCAAGCTGGTTACGGTAAAGCCAGCAAAATCATGTTGCTAGAAGGCGTGATCCGCGAGTTCGAAGGTGATGACCGCAATTGGGAACGTGACCCTCAAAAGTACTTTGTGACTCTGTTTGGAACTCCAAGCGATTCGGAAGCGTGGGCAATGAGTTTTGAAGGACACCATCTTTCGTTGAATTTTAGTATTCGTGGTGGCAAGGTGGTCGATAGCACGCCCCAATTCTGGGGAGCCAATCCCGGTACAGTCATGAGAGAAGTGAAGGCGATCCCAAAAGGAACACGAGTCCTGCGTGCTGAAGAACAACGCGCTTTCAAGCTGATCAACGCGTTGTCAAAGAATCAACAGGCAACCGCAATCATCGCCGAAAAAGCTCCCAAAGAAATTCGGTTCACTGGCGAAGCCCAAGCAAACGTGGGCGAAGCCGAGGGCATCGCTTTTAATGACATCTCTGTGGACAACCAAAAGCTGTTGAAGTCATTAGTGAATACTTACGTCAACGCAGTTGCCGAGGACGTTGCCGCCGCGCGACAAGCACGCATCAAGGAAGACGGCTGGAACAACGTTCACTTTGCTTGGGCCGGCGCGTTGGAGCCAGGCATCGGTCACTACTACCGCGTTCGCGGCAAACGATTCTTGATCGAGTTCATCAATGTTCAAGCCGACGCCGATGGCAATCCAGCCAACCACATTCATTGTGTTTGGCGAGACTTGACTGGCGACTTCGACTTGCCAATCAAATAGTTCGCCATCAAAATGTAGGCCCAATCAGGTCGATTAAAACGTGCCGCAGCTGCGCAAACTATCCACTGGAAAAAATGCTCCGCCGCCAATAGTTTTTACATCGATCGACCGAAGTTCCGGCACACAAGACGTTTGCAACTTTTCCCAGCGACGATCTCCAGCAGCGGAATACCAGCAAAAATCATGGACTCGATGTGTCAGCGAGATGCAGCCCGGGTCGCCGTTTTGTTGCGTTTGATTTTCCGATACAAACACGTCCGATCGGCTTCGCCATCTGGCAAGAAATTCCAAGCAAGTTGTCATCCGACAAGCGATGGATTCCACCATCAAGACTAAGATATAGAGCCCCTGCGGATCGATAGCCATGTCGACTGCACCTACAAAACGAAGAAGATTCAACATGATTCAGTCGCTTTCAGCAGCAAAGCTTCCTGTGGCTCTGGTTTGTGCCGCATTGGCTTTCTCGTCCGTTTGCTGTGCCGAAAACTACGACGTCTATTTGCTTGCCGGGCAGTCCAATATGGATGGTCGCGGACTCAAAGAAAAGTTGTCAAAACAGCAACGGCTGCCAATCGACGACGCAATCATTTTTTACCGAAGTGTGCCCCGAACGAGTGAAGGCTGGCAGCAGCTAGCCCCCGGATTTAGCGTGCCGCCAAAATACAAAGGCGATCTTCCTTCTCCAACATTCGGTCCCGAAATCGGATTTGCTCAGTCGATGTTGAAAGCCGAGCCCAGCCGAAAGCTGGCGCTGATCAAAGGCTCCAAGGGAGGCACGAATCTGCGAGCAGACTGGAAACCCGGTGTTCACGGAGACAAGGACAGCCAGGGGCCTCGCTATCGCGACTTTGTAGAAACAATTCGGATGGCGACAAAGCAGCTACAGCAGCGTGGCGATCAATTCACGATCCGCGGATTACTGTGGCACCAAGGCGAATCGGACTCGAAGTCCAGCACCAAAGTTTACCGCCAACGACTAGGCGAACTTATCGTCCGTATCCGCGAGGACGTTGGTGTGCCGGATCTACCTATCGTCGTTGGCGAGGTTTTTGACAACGGCAATCGTGACAGCGTTCGCGCCGCGATTCAGGCGGTCGCGAAAGAGAGTTCAACTGTTGGATTGGTTTCGTCAGCGGGTACAAAAACGTCTGATCCTGGCACGCACTTTGACGCCAGTAGCCAGTTGTTACTAGGAGAAAGGTATGCCGCTGCGATGCGAAAGCTTCCTGCTCCCAAGGCTGACCAAAAGTCGACATCAACCGCTGTCAAGAATACCAATCGCCCCAACGTACTGTTCATTACTGTCGATGATCTGAACGACTGGGTCGGATGTCTGGGAGGCAATCCCGACGCGCAGACACCAAACCTTGATCGACTGGCACAGCAAAGCGTCTTGTTCAGCAACGCTCATTGTCAGGTGGCACTGTGTTACGCATCACGAGCCTCTTTCATGACCGGTATGTACGCTTCGAAAACAGGCATCTACAACAACTCGTCCAAGCTGGCGACTCCGGCTTACCACAAAGCAAAACATTTGCCCGTTTGGTTTCGAGAGTCTGGATATCGAACGATGTGCATGGGAAAGATCTACCACAATGACCACGGCAAAAAGGCCTACTGGGATGAGATCGGACCTAAAACACTACGCTGGGGACCGGAACCTCCAGGCGGTCGACAGTTCGCAAAACGGTTCGGCAAGGATGCTCAGGATTCGCTGGCCTGGGCAGCCCTGGACATTGAAAAGGGCGGCATGCCCGACGAGCAAATCGCTTCATGGGGAATCCAGAAGCTGAGCGATGATTACGACCAACCGTTCTTTTTGTCGCTCGGGTTCTACAAACCGCACACACCGATGACGGCCCCAAAGCGATACTTCGATCAATTCGACCGAGACAGCCTGACACTGCCGACTGTTTTAGAAGGCGACCTGGATGATGTGCCTGAAATCGGTCGCCGATGGGTACTCGATCGCAGCAAGCTGATCGCGGAGGATGCCGTCAAACAGTACAGCCCGACCTACCGGCGTGAACTCGTTCACGCCTACCATGCCTGCGTCGCGTTGATCGATGATTGCATCGGGCAGGTGCTGCACAAACTGGACAACAGCCCCTATGCGGACAACACGATCGTGATCTTGTGTTCCGATCATGGCTGGCATTTAGGCGAAAAGAACCATTGGCGAAAGTGGATGCCGTGGGAAGAATCAACTCGCAGTTTGATGATCGTGCGAACGCCGAAAGCGGCGGGCAGCGGCATCTGCGAACGAACAGTAGGCCTGATCGACATCTACCCGACGCTTGCCGATCTCTGTGAAATTTCACCGCCCGCTGGTCTGCAAGGCCAGAGTTTCCGGCATCTGCTAGAGGACCCACAAGGAGCATGGGACCGACCAGCACTGACATCAACCAAGGCCGGCAATCACACAGTTCGTTCCGATCGTTGGCGTTACATTCGCTATGTCGATGGATCAGAAGAACTTTACGATCACGACAACGATCCAAACGAATGGCACAACATCGCCAACGACCCATCAATGAAATCGATCAAGAAACACCACGCTCAGTGGATCGACCGACTCACTCAAGGCGAGAAAAAAGATTGAACTCGCGGTAGTATCTACACTGGATAATCCATGGCGATCGTGATGGCCGAAGTTTTAGATTCTTTCGGGCATCTGCGTATCACTTGGGTCTGGTAATTCATTGTTGATCGATTGATTGATGACCGCCAAGACTTGGTTGGAACATGCCCAAGCTTCTCGCGCCATGGCTCCAAAACGATAGCCACCCGCGCGGTACACTCGGCCATGTTGATGCCAAACAAGGACGATCGTTCCAAGCATCAATGACCTTTGAAACATATTGGCAAACCAGCGCCGAACCAAACTCCAGCTTCGACGCTGCTTTCCAAGTGTGCATGCCTGAAAATTCAAGTGATGAGCTTCGTCGATCAGAATCTGATCACAGATGGCACGCAAGACTGGCGACTTGGTAGCTCGACCAAGCGCACGATAATAGTTTGCTGCGATGATCTCGGCCGTCAGCAAGACTGAGATGCAAATGTTGAGACCTGCGATTTTGCGGATGCAACGAAAAATGTTGTCAGTCCATTCTTCTTTCAACTCAGAGATTCCTTGCTGCCGCATGAACCGCGCCAACACTTCCGAATGACGATTCTCTTCCTTAATGAACAGGTCAAGCGAATGCAGGTACTCATAGTCGCCAGTTTCGTTTGCGTACAACTCACCAGCGCGACGAAACGAGTTTCCTTCGCTGCTTTCGCCCAATTGAAATACCGCGATCGAATGTGAAATCGCCTTTTTCTGATCCTCCGAAATCGCTTGATCCTTGTGCCATGGAATGTGGTCCATGTGCGAAACGTTGTCTTGAAAATGCTCCGACCAACGCAATGAGTTGAGCAAATATGGCTGGTTTGTGGCTTGAATCATCGTACGCTCCTATGGGACTTTGTAATGCAAAGCTAATGTAGCGGAACGCACTTTGCAATGCAAAGCCTTTATTCACAAGCATGTTTTTACGTTAGAGAACACTGAGACAATCGACAGATCAGGTGTGTGCCGGAAAGGCTTTTAGCGGCTAAACTGTTGGTTTGAGATTCAATGACTTTTGGAGCGTGATTGTGAAGCGACGTGATTTTTTGACCGCCAACATGGCGATCGCTGGTACGGCCTTGGCTGCTTCTGGGGCGACTGGTCAAGAGAAGGCGGCTCCCAAAGCGACTGAGCCGCAAAAAAACGGTAGTGGACAAGTGCGACAATCGGTAATGGGCTGGTGCTTCAACCCGATGGATCCGATCACGCTGGCAAAGCACTGCAAGGAAATCGGGTTGGAAGCCATCGAGGGGATCCCGTCCAAACACTATGACAAAGTAACGGAGATGGGGCTTAAGATTTCACTGGTTGGAAGCCACGGTTTTGCCAAAGGACCGCTGGATCCTGACAACCATGCGGAAGTCGAAAAGAAGCTGCGCGACGGCATCGATCTCGCTGTGAAGTATGGTGCGCCGAACGTGATTACTTTCACGGGCATGCGCAAGGACGGGATCAGTGATGCAGCGGCAACTAAGAATTGTGTGGACTGCTGGAAACGCGTGATCCCTTATGCCGAAAAGCATGGAATCGGGCTAGTCCTAGAACACTTGAACAGTGAAGCACATTTGAAGGCCGATGGAAGTGTACACCCCATGAAAGGTCATCCAGGATATTGGGGCGATGATTTGCATCACTGTGCGGATCTGGTGAAGGCGGTTGATTCGCCGCAGTTCAAATTGCTATTTGATATCTACCATGTGCAAATCATGAACGGGGATTTGATTCGGAATGTCCAGCGATATCACGAGATAGTGGGGCACTATCACACCGCAGGAAATCCAGGCCGTAGTGAACTGGATGACAACCAAGAAATCAACTATCCGGCCGTTATCAGAGCAATTGTCAAAACAGGTTACACCGGGTTTATTGCTCAAGAATTCATTCCGACAAAAGAAGATCCTGTTCAGTCGCTGAAACAAGCCTACGATACCTGTAACGTATAGGTAGAATTGGTTGAATCAGGCAAGGGGCGGCATCTTCGGCCGTCAAATTGTGGGATCGATGCAGTTTAGGACAATACATTCGGATGATGAATCCGAACCGAACCATCCGCGTTCTGGCCAAAAATCCGCAGCGGATGATCGGTCCAGTTCAGATGCTTCATACCTGCTTTCGGTTAACGACTTTCGGCGTTTGGGTCTGCAGTACAACGAGACTCGGCGAACGATCATTCGTCGTGCAGCAGACCGGACTTCTCGCGGGCTGGCGCGGCGTCAACTACATCGCCAGGATCCGGGCGCCAGCAGCGAGCTTTCTTTGGTTCTGGCAGCGACGTATCGATTGCTGGACCCACGGCAACGTGGCAATGTAAAAGATCGCGTGTTCTTGGGAAGGATCATGCCCAATGCATTGCGTTGGGCGGGGAAAACAAGTTTTTCCGGTGGCCAAAACCAAACCGGCGCAGGCGGCAACATACCTGAGTTGGATTACGGTGACGCGGTTGAATACGAGTACATTGGTGTTGAAAGTTTGATCCAAACGCCAGCGACCGGCTTGGATCTAAATGTTCCTTGGCAGAACACACTGGATTCAGCGGACTTGTTACGGCCGTCGACTCGCTGGTTGCGGTGGATTCAGCAACAGCTGCATCGCCCCGCGAATATCGTTGGCCTTATCACTCTACTGCTTTTGGCGACCTTCTGGGTTTCCCGAAAAATCTCGCAACAGCCAAGTGTCACTGAAGCTCTAGTAGAGCGAACGATTGTTCCTAAAATCCCGACATCTGTTCCTACTTTGCCTTCGATAGTTGACGATGTGAAGACGGACGATCTGCCACCGGATCAATCGCCTGACACAAACGTGGTACCTGCCGAAGTAACATCGCCTCCAGTGGAACCCGCGTTGCCGAAAGTCATTGATGATGCGCCAGCAGCGAAACCAGACCAAGGCGATGTCGTTAATCCAGATACGGATATTGAACCGAAACCCATAGCGACTCCACCCACAACGACTCCACCAGCAGCGAATCCGCCACAGTTGAGCTTGGCCGTCGACCCGATTCCTGACGCCTGGAATCGCAATCACATCGTTGAGTTGGATGACCAGCTTTTCCCTCTTTCGGTGGAGTTCAGTCCGGGCTTGATACCGCTTGAGCTGGAATATGATTCCCCGCAAATCGCATCAAACGATACCGCAGCGAACCCGGCTGCTGTACCGGAAACTCACGTCGCAAAAAATCCTCCAAAATTCGCTCGCCCAGAAACGGCAGAAGTCAACGTAGCGAAGCAGCATCTGTCAACGATATTGCCTGGACTCACGCATGCGATGACGCGAGCAAAGGTCAGCGAACTCCAACAGCAGCTTGACGAAATTTCCAACGTCGTTGAACCTGGCAGCGCCGAACACTGGGCGTATCATACTGAAGGCCTCAAGCTGTCTTGGTTAGTAAAGTCACGCGTGGACTTGCTGACTTCGGCGCGCCCGCTGGACGTTACGTACGACATTGAACAAGACCTATTGCTGGCAGAGAGTTACGCTGAAGCCTGTAAACTTCCGCTTCAAAACCAAGACGCTGCGTTGATCAATGCTCATTTGGTCGAGCAAGGCATCCTGTTGGTTGATGCGACGATTATTTCACAACACTGGGATGCTGCCCAACAATCAATCCGTGCTCTTGAATCAGTAGCAGAACGATCGACGCCTCCCAAGCCAGTTACCGATGCAATCGCCAATTTGAGTGTCGGTTTGCGAACAGCCAAAAGACTGTCGGCAAGTGCCAATGAAATTCAGCTAAAGAAGATCGTTGATACCAGTCCGTCCGATGCAGGATCGATGGGCAGACTTTACTGTTTGATGCTGCGAGATTGGGACAAGGGATTGCCGTGGCTTGCAGCTGGCAGCGACTCGCGTTTAGCCTTGCTGGCGAAAACCGAACAGGAATTGAACGCCGCCGATGATGATTCAGTTTTGCAGCTGGCCAAGCGATGGCTACAAGCCGCGGACCGCAACAAAGGCCGCGCGGGTGAGTCAATTCGGTTGCACGCGATCGAGTTGATGCAGCAACAGGTAACCACCGAACGCGGCATCGCTCAGCTTGCGATCCAACAAACCCTTGAAGAAACTCGTGCTGGCGTCTCGGATTACCTTGTCAAACTGATTTTGGATCGCCCATCATCCCAGGACCAGCCTCAGAACACTCAGCCGGATCCACCTGATCCAGTTCTTGACCAGCCGGTGGACATGGACGAAAAAGCGGCGGCGCAGGTACAGCGAGGCACGATCGATGGGCGACTACGGTTGAACGGAGCCGACATTGGTTATGCGATGGAGTATCGTCTTGGCGAAGTGATCACTGAAATTGCAGCTCAGCAATTGCGTGAAAGAACAGACCAGGAAATTGTCGACTGGAGTCTGGAACTTGCTGGTACGTTCACCGTTGAAAAGCAAAGTGTGGTCGCGATCTCGCTTCCTAAGAACACAAAGATGAAGCTCAGTGAAGTCGTGCTGGACGACCGGCGGATGAACTTTTCTGACGACAACCGAATGATCATCACGCCCTTGAGTGCTGGCCAACACACGCTTCGCTGGCAGCACACTGCGAAAGACTTGACGGGCGTTTCACTGTCGATCAAATCCGTATCTGACAAGAAAGACGTGCCCGTCAACCCTGCTTACGAATCCAAAGAAAGCGATTTGCCAACTGTCGCAACCATAAAAATGACGCCAGCTTCGCCCTAATCCGTCGCGAATCGCATGATTCTGTTTTCATTGCTGTCCATTGCGCTACAATAGCAGCGAACGAATTCTTTTTATGGGACTCCAGCTGAATGAACATGACGATTACTGCTCCCGCAACTACCACGTTGAGTGAACTGCGTGAAAGCGGATGGCAGTCGAAAACGGTGAAGCAAGAAATCCGCGACAACTTTACGCGGATGTTGGCCGCAGGCGAAGAACTGTTCCCTGGAATCGTGGGCTACGACGATACGGTTGTTCCGGAAATCAATTTAGCGTTGTTGTCGGGACACGACATTCTTTTCCTTGGCGAGAAAGGGCAAGCTAAGAGCCGGATCATGCGCATGTTGACACGGTTCTTGGATGAGTGGATTCCTTACATCGATCATCCTGATTTGGTGATTCACGAAGATCCCAATCAACCCATTTCCGGTTTGGGAAAACGCCTGATCGCCGAATCAAATCCTGAAGACGTCAAGATTGCGTGGTGGCATCGCGACGAGCGGTACGCAGAACGACTTAGCCCAGGCACTAAGTTTGCCGACATCATTGGCGAGATCGATCCCGCAAAATTGACCGGTGGCGTTAGCATGAGCGCCGAAGAAGCTTTGTCGTTCGGGCTGATTCCACGAATGCACCGTGGCATCTTTGCGATGAACGAATTGCCGGAGCTAGACGATTTGGTCCAAGTTGGCTTGTTCAACATTTTGGAAGAACGTGACGTTCAGATTCGAGGTTACCCGATCCAATTTGACTTGGACGTCATAATTCTCTTCTCTGCGAACCCATCGACCTACAACCGAAGCGGTAAGGTCATTCCGCAACTCAAGGACCGAATCGGATCGATAGTGCAGACGCATTATCCCAAAGAACGCGACCAGGGAATCGAGATTCTACGCCAAGAAATTGCATCCGACTTGGAAGGCGAATACCCTGTCCAGGTGCCGTACTTCATGTACCAAATCGTCGAAGAAATTACGGCGCAGGCGCGGCGCAGTAAATATATCGATCAGGCTTCTGGCGTTTCAGCTCGTTTCTCGATGGCGAACTTTCGCACATTGGTCGCCTCGGCACGACAGCGTGGGATCGTTCACAACGAGAAACCTGCCGTGCCGCGCATCAGCGACTTTGGGCATCTGTATTCCAGTAGTCTTGGCAAACTGGAATTGGATTTGATGGGCACTCATCAAATGAGCGAAAAACAAGTGCTGGACACGGTCGTTGCCAAAGCAATCGAGGTCGTATTCGGCGAGTACGTTGAAGAACATGGCCTGGGCCAGATCGCTGAGATCTTTCGCAGTGGTGTTCGTGTCGAAGTCGGTGACATGCTGCCCAGCAGCGCGTATGCCGAACGATTGCAGACCGTTCCACCCGCCTGGGAGTTGGCATTCGAGGTAAACGCGAGCGAGAACGAAGCCGTTCGAGCGAGTTGTGTCGAGTTTGTCTTGGCGGGGCTGTACAGCTCCGAGCGGATCAGTCGCTCGGAGCGATTCGGAAAAATCGAGTATGAGATCTAGGTAGCGCCGATGAACGACAAGCCATCTTTTCGACCCGGCGGTATCATTCACGCGTACCAAAAGTACGATCCTGCAAAGTTTCCGCCGCCCAGTCAGCCACCACCGGACCTTGTTTCGCCCGCGTTCGAGCAGGCGTTGATGTATGGCAGTTACCGCGAGTTAACAGAAGAAGAATTGGCTCGCGCGGTCAAGCTGGACCCAAGTCAAATAGCTGGACTAGGGCCAAGCCTGGATAGGTTGCGTTCGATGCTGGAAGAACGCAAACGCAAGATTCTGGAGACATACGAAGCGGAGTCCGTTCGAAAGAAGGCACGCAAGGCGTTTCACAAATCGGCCCAGAATTTGGATGTGCCGCGCGACGTCGATAAAATGTTTCGCCGCGCGATCAATCAGGAACAGCCTTACCTACTGGAATCGCTTTGGTACAACGCGGACACTCAAAACAACGATGCGTTTGCCGCTGGATTGTTGAAAGTTGGCCAGCGAATGGAGGACAAACACAACATCGAGGAACTCGGCAGCAAGTACCACTTTACGGGCAACGAATCGATGTCGGTCCCCAAGGCTTTGGAGATCAAAGAGGAGCTGGAACAAATCGATGAACTGCTCAAGCAAATCAACGAGGCTGCAAAAACGGCGCAGATTGGTATCATCGACATGGAAAAGTTAAGTGAGTTTGCTGATCCTGCCGACACCGAATCACTTGAGGAGATGCGCCGCCAAGTTGAAAACGTCCTGCGTGAACAGGCGGAACGGCAAGGGCTGGAGAGCGACGGAGAGGGCGGTTTTCGATTGACACCGCAAGCCTACAAGATTTTCCAAGGCCGCTTACTGGAACGCATCTTCAGTGAATTGGCTCCTTCGCGATCAGGCCGCCACCAAGGAGACGTGATCGGCGAGGGCGCTGTAGAACTTCAACAAACCAAACCGTACGAATTTGGAGACAGCGTCGCCAACATCGACTTGCCGCAAACCGTGATCAATGCGCTGCTCAGACAGGGCGACGAGCGACCAATACGACTTCGCAGCGATGATATCGAAGTACACAAAACAAGAAATCATCCGCGCTGCGCGACCTGTGTCATCATGGACATGAGCGGTTCGATGCGATACGACGGTCAGTACGTCAACGTGAAGCGAATGGCGTTGGCCCTGCAAGGATTGATCCAAAGCGAATACCCCGGCGACTTTCTGCGGTTCATCGAGATGTACACGTTCGCGAAACTGCGGTCTCCCAGCGAAATCGTCGAATTGATGCCCAAGCAGGTCACGATTCATGATCCGATCGTAGCACTCAAAGCAGACATGAGTGACACTCAGATCAGCGAGCAATTGATCCACCCGCACTTTACGAACATTCAACATTCACTGCGACTTGCTCGCCAAAACTTAGCGACTTGCGACACGCCGAATCGGCAGATTGTTTTGATCACTGATGGGCTGCCGACTGCGCACTTTGAGGACAACTGGCTATTCATGCTGTATCCACCAAACCCGCGGACGGAACAGGCGACCATGCGCGAAGCAGCGCTTTGCCAGAAGGAAGGCATTACGATCAATATCTTTTTGATCCCTAGTTGGTCGCAAAGTGAAGAAGACGTTCGGTTTGCCCAGCGGCTCGCGCAGTCCACACAAGGGCGCGTGTTCTTTACAAGCGGCCGTGACCTCGATCGATTTGTCTTGTGGGACTACGTGCAGAACCGCCGCGAAATCATTTCGTAAAAACAATCTCTTGTAGCCCCGCAGCTAACAGGCTTGGATCAAATCCTGTTCTTTCTCTCGTTGAATTGTGCACGGAATCCAAAGCAACTCATGCTTGAAATGGTCCGCGCGTAGGCAGTCTGGGTTTACTGCGCAGCTTCCAAGCTACCTTCTTTGGCTCAGGTTTCTCTGCAAAGATACCTCTATTGCGAAACTGCAGGACGGTTTGTCGCACTTCGTCTATGTGGCAAAACTAGTATCACGCTCGTCAAAAAAATCCGGCACAATGTCAACAAATTGGCGAATCACATGTTCCGAAAAACGGAATGGCTAGGCATAATCCTCGACGGCTAGATTATCGGCCCTTAGCGACATTTAACGCCCGCTCGTAAATACGCGCAAATTGCGTCCAAAGGAAATTGATTGATGACCGTGACTTGCTTCAGTTTTGCGTCAAAAACGCAAAAAACTGCCTTACTCACAATCCTGTTTATAGTATGCCTTTCGTTTTTCACGACATCAGCAGCACTTGGACAGGATGCGCCCGAGACCGATTCGTCACCAGCGATTGCGGAAGTATCCAGTGGGGCATCGGTCCCGATGATCGCCTACTTGATTCCGTTGCTTGGCATCGCAGGACTCGGGTTCACGTTTTGGAAATCCAAATGGGTGTCCGAGCAAGAAGTCGGCGGCGAAAAGATGAGCCGCATTGCAAAGAACATCTCGGATGGGGCAATGTCTTTTTTAAAGGCCGAGTACTCGATCCTGGCAGGCTTTGTAATCATCGTTGGATTGCTTTTAGCGTTTAGCGGTGCATCGCAAGGCGATAAATCGTCTCCATTGATTGCTCTTTCGTTTGGCCTGGGTGCCATCTGTTCGGCGCTCGCCGGATTCATCGGAATGAAAGTAGCCACCAAAGCCAACGTACGAACCACCAATGCCGCACAGAAAGGACTCGGACAGGCTTTGGAAGTTGCCTTTGCTGGCGGATCCGTGATGGGCATGGGCGTCGTCGGGCTAGGCGTGCTGGGGCTGAGTGTTTTGTTCATCGTCTACGGAATAATGTTTGGGCTGGACACGTCTTCGAATATCACGCGTACGATCACAGTGCTAACTGGATTTTCATTCGGTGCATCATCGATCGCACTGTTCGCTCGAGTTGGCGGAGGCATCTATACAAAGGCAGCCGATGTTGGCGCTGACTTGGTTGGTAAAGTCGAAGCTGGTATCCCAGAAGACCACCCACTGAACCCGGCTACAATCGCCGACAACGTGGGTGACAATGTTGGCGACGTCGCCGGAATGGGCGCCGACTTGTTCGAGTCTTATGTGGGTTCGATCATCGGTACCATGGTTCTGGGAGCTGCGTTTGTTGGAATATTCAACGCGGGAGAATTGGATAGCTTCTATGGCTTGTCCGCGATCCTTTTGCCATTGGTATTGGCTGGCGTTGGAATTTTGACATCGATCGTGGGAACATTTTTCGTCAAAGTCAAAGAGGGTGGCGATCCACATCATGCATTGAACATCGGTGAGTTTGGGTCCGCTGGAATTTTGTTGTTGCTGACCTACGCAATCATCAAATTCATGTTGCCCGAGACCTGGACCATGGATGCCGGCACGGTCAAGGAAATGATTTACACCAGCAACGGTGTTTTCTTTGCGATCCTATTCGGTTTGGCGGCTGGCCTTGGAATTGGCAAAATCACCGAGTTTTATACAGGCACCGGCACGGGCCCGGTCAAATCGATTGTTCGCCAATCAATGACCGGATCGGCAACCAACATCATCGCTGGCCTGGGTGTCGGAATGATGTCGACTGCAATTCCAATCATTATCATCGCCGTGGCGATCATTGGAGCGTTCAATTGTGCAGGCTTGTACGGGATTGCCATCGCCGCAGTTGGGATGTTGTCGAACACGGGAATCCAGTTGGCAGTTGATGCTTACGGACCGATTGCAGACAACGCTGGCGGGATTGCCGAAATGGCCGAACTGCCCGGCGAAGTTCGCGAACGAACAGACAAGTTGGACGCGGTTGGAAATACGACGGCAGCGATCGGCAAGGGCTTTGCGATCGGTTCAGCCGCTCTGACAGCTCTGGCCCTTTTCGCCGCATTCATGACGTCCTACAACCTGACCCACGTCGACACTCCAATCGTCTCTATTGACATTGTGAATCCCTATGTCATGGCTTCGTTGTTCATCGGTGCGATGTTGCCGTTCCTGTTCAGTGCAATGTCGATGAACGCAGTCGGACGCGCAGCGATGGCGATGATCCAAGAAGTGCGACGACAGTTCAAGGACATTCCTGAACTGAAAGCTGCCTTGAATGTGATGAACGAGAACGACGGCAAAGAGTTCAGCGAGTGGTCAGAACAAGATCAAAAGACCTTTGAAGCCGCTGACGGAAAGGCCGAATACGCTAAGTGCGTAGCAATCAGCACGCGAGCATCGATCCGCGAAATGATCGTTCCTGGTTTGGTCGCCGTGTTGGTGCCGGTTGCCTTCGGATTCTTGCCAAAATATTTGGGAGCAACAGGCAACACCAACGCGTTGATGCTTGGTGGCTTGCTGGCCGGAGTAACGGTCAGTGGCGTACTCCTGGCTCTTTTCCAGTCAAACGCTGGTGGTGCCTGGGACAATGCTAAAAAGATGATCGAGGAAGGATTCGAGCATGACGGACAAAAGCTTGGCAAGGGCACCGAGGCTCACAAGGCAGCCGTTGTTGGCGATACGGTTGGCGATCCATTCAAGGACACGTCAGGCCCGTCGCTGAATATTTTGCTGAAGCTAATGAGTGTGGTTGCGTTGGTGATCGCCTCGCTGATCTAGGTCGCACTCATTGCCGCAATGTAACTTCAGCTCCATCGTTTTGGGGCGCGAAGTACGGTGACACGGTTTGGCTGGGCGTGAAAACTCCCGGCATTATGGTCACAAAAAGGCTAATCATCTGCCGCTCGCCTCCCAGCCGAGCCGGTAAAAATCAATCGTCATTGCCGACCACACGGTGATGGCGATTTTTTATTCATAGCCGTAGGAAAGTTCGGCTGGGCGTTAGCCGAACAATGAACTACCCTGGGCTTTTTTAACGACTCCCCCAAAATGTGACACCATGGCTGAACGCATCTCGGGAATTTTGACACCCAACATTACACCCGTTGACGCTCAAGGCCGCGTTGATGAGGAGCGATTGCGTGGCTACGTCGATTGGCTGATCGAGCGTGGTGTCGACGGTCTGTATCCAAACGGAAGCACTGGTGAATTTGTGCGTTTCACTGCGGAAGAGCGACGCAATATCGTTCGCATCGTAGTTGACCAAACCGCCGGCCGCGTGCCGATCCTAGCTGGCGCCGCAGAAGCAAACGTAAAAGAAACGATCGCCGCGTGCGAAGCCTATGGTGAGATGGGAGTGCGTGCGGTCGCCATTGTCGCCCCCTTCTACTATCGGCTTAGCGAGCAAGGTGTCTACGCATACTTTCGCGAGATCGCGGACACGGTTTCCGTTGATGTCACCCTGTACAACATTCCGCTTTTTGCATCCCCCATCGAAGTCGACACGGTGATTCGTTTGGCGTCAGAGTGCCCGCGAGTCATTGGGATCAAAGACAGTTCGGGTGACTTGCCAAATATGATGCGAATGATCTCGGCGATACGTCCGATTCGCAGCGATTTTTCCTTCCTAACTGGTTGGGACGCTTCGTTGGCGCCGATGTTGTTGTCAGGCGCTGATGGCGGCACGAACGCAACCAGTGGAGTCGTGCCAGAATTGACCCGTGCTGTACATCGCGCGTGCGTGGCTGGCAATATCGCAGAAGCGATGCGTTTGCAGTATCAATTGATTCCACTATTCGATGCCATGATCTCGGTGGGCGAATTCCCAGAGGGATTCCGAGCAGGCGCCAGATCACGTGGCTGGAACTTAGGACCAGGCCGGGTGCCATTGTCCGAGCAACAACGAGACGCGGTTGCCAGAACACAACGTGAGATCGATGCGTTGGTCGCAGAAGTGACTGGCCTTGAGTGCAACCAAAATCTTCCCACCGAAACGATCGAACAAATCGTCCAACGAGTCATGCGTCAACTAAGTGGATGAAGCTTGGTGTTCACTCCACATTGACCAGCGCCAAACGCGGCCGAGCGCATTCGGATTGACGCTTCGCGAGAATTCGTTCCGTTTGGAAAATCAAGCGCGAGACATCTCGCTGATTAACTCTTGTGGTGCAAGAGGCTTGGTGTACCAACCGTCGATATCATCAGCTGCAACATCGCATTCATCTCTCTCGCTACCGCTGACCACATAGACACGGACGTCTTTCAGTTCAACTGACCGACGGATTTCGCGGACCAAATCTTCACCGCCAAATTTTGGCATGTGCATATCAACCAAAATGAACGCGGGAGCTCCGTTTTCTTCGATATACCTCAGTGCTTCGTTTCCATCGGAAGCTGTCGCAACACGATAGCCATTCATTCGCAGCAGCCCTGCCAACAACTCTCGCTCGTTCGGTTGGTCTTCGACAACCAGCGCGAAAGCGTTCAGATCATTTGCAGTTGCCTTGACTTCCGTCAGTCGATTGCAAACGGTGTTAACAATCTCCTCCACATCCTTCAGCTCGCCGGATTCAATATCGTCGAGCAAGGTTTGCAAAACCATCGCCACGACATTGAACTGATCACGTAAGTCGTGGCGTTGGGCATTGGGATAAGACTGAATTTTTTCGTCTAAGACTCGTGCAAAATCAGCGTCTTTGATCGACGTGCCTTTATCAAAATCATCGCGGACGATACGAATTTCTGGCGGGGCTTCAAACCCAAGAGTTACAGATGACTTTTTACAACGGATTACCTTGATCGCGATATCAAGGCCAGGGATAAGAACTTCTTGACGTTCTTTTCGAGAGAGTACCAGCATTTTCTTTGCTTCCAGTTTGCATGACCAACACGATCTTACCTCCTGTAAAGATGCACTTCCTGCAACTGCCGGTAGCGCTCCGTCTATGTCCACAAATCCTCTGTGAACCCGAACCCGCGATTTTAATGCCCCGTCGCGCTTCCCTCAATATCAATCAGACTACACAACCAAATAAAGCGACTGTTATTTTGATTCCACAATACGTCGATTCCGCAAAGAGAATGCTAGCAAACCAGACGCGCAGCATTTCTTTCTGTTGAATGCAACATACCAGTTGCGCTTTTGGTGTAGGCCGGACCGAGCAAACGCTGCAATTGCCGGAACTTC
>CAYNNP010000007.1:0-22578 GCA_964398215.1 uncultured Pirellulaceae bacterium
TTACCACCGCAGACCGAATTTCTCGCCACCAGTTGGACGATCGTTGCCGCCCTTTAATGGACCTTGGTGGGTTGCTTTGACGGCAACTTCTCGCGGCGGCTCGATCTCTTCTTCTTTCTGCGAGCTTGATTCTGACTCTGGTGCTGCCGTCGTGGCCTTCATCGAGAGCCCGATTTTCTGAGAATCGCGATCAAAGGATAGAACTTTTACATCAACCTCTTGGCCTTCGTTGACCACTGTGTTCACGCGAGAAACACGATGATGCGCCAATTCGCTGATGTGAACCAAGCCTTCAATGCCTGCGGTCAATTTTACAAAGCATCCAAAATCGGCGATTCGCGTCACCGTGCCTTTATGAACCGAGCCTACCTCGAAATCACTTTCTGCTGTGTCCCAGGGGTTTACCAACAAGTCACGGTAGGACAAAGAGATTTTTCCAGACTCACGATCGATCGAATCAATCTTTACCTTTACCTGCTGGCCTTCTTTTAGAACCTCGCTCGGGTGCTTGATCCGATCCCAGCTTAGTTTGCTGACGTGCACCAAACCATCGACGCCACCAAGATCCACGAAGGCACCGAAATCGCGAACGCTGCGAACAACGCCTTCTAGTGTCATTCCAGGTTCGATTTCCTCAAGCTGCTTTGCTCTTTTCTCTTCGCGTTCGCGTTCGAGTATAGCCCGTCGACTGACGACCAAGTTGCCACGTTTTTCGTTGGCTTCCATGACCAAGCAGACGAATTTCTGATCAACAAACTCACTTAGATCTTCGACGCGATACTCAGTAACTTGACTGATCGGCATGAACGCAGGCATACCAGCAACCTTGCATTCGAGGCCGCCCGCGTTGTGGCCCGTCACAGTTGCTTCGACAACAGAGCCTTCGTCGATGTCGCTAAAGTCGGCGACTTCCATGGCTTTGCCAGGCAATGTCAAAACGTACAAGCCGTCTTCACGATTGAACCCTCGAACCAAGACTTCGACCGAGTCACCCGGCGCTGGCTCCGCATCAGTGAATTGTTCGAATGGCACAACGCCCTCGTCGGGTCCACCCAAACTAAAGAAGACGGTGTCCTGATGAATTTTTAGAACTTGAGCCTGAACACGACTGCCTTCAGCGAGAGGTTCACGGCGGTCAGCCATTTCTGCGCCGTCAACCAAAAGCTGATCGACATCCGCTGCTGCTAACTCAGCATCCAACAATGCTTGGATGTCATCTGGCAATTCACTGCGCAGGTTTGGCACCGCAACTTTTTGTCTGTTTTGTCGAACCGGCTTTGGCTTGTCCGATTGAACCACGCCCGAAGGAACCGATTTATGTTTTGATTTTGTGGCACCGATCTTTGGCAGCGGTTTCTTTTTCTTGCCACCACCAGACTCTGCCTGTTTCTTGATCTCCTCGGGCGACGCCGACGGAGACGCAGGCTTTGCGACGCCCAGTCCTCTTGCCGCCAAGGGGCCGCTTGGACGTGCAGCAGGTGCCGTCTCTTGAGACGGCGGCACCGCAGCTTTTGCAGGCGCGGCGTCGGGCGCCGGCTGGTTGGGTTGTGGTTCGGTCGAAGGACTTTCGCTGGAAGTCACGGGAGCAGCACCCTCATTCGGCGCTGGCTGGTCACCATTGTTCATCTTTGCAAAACGGCTTGCGGCCAAAATTTGTGAGAAAAGAAACAGAATCGTCTACCGATATGAATCGGAGAGTCTATCACCAAAACATGCGATTCGGTAGCCAAAGTTGCGGGATGACCCTTTGACACTGGGGATATTACGACCAGTTGGTGTGTTTCGGCTAGCAATGTAAACGCCTTTGCCCGCAAAGCGACCAATTGCTGGAGCAGATCCGGTCTCAAGAGATCGTCGGTTTAACGAACTAACGGCGCTATTTCTTTTTCTTGGCAGCAGCCTCTCTGCGTTTGACAATTCCGTCCAGCTTCTCTTTTTCAGCTGCCAGCGCAGCGGCTGGAATCTCGGCGGGTTTCACTGGAGTACGATCCAGTTTCGCTCCAGCAGCCAATTCTCGTATGCGAATGTTTCGATACCAAACGGGGTCACCGTGGTCTTGAAGATTCAGGTTTGCTCCGCGAGCCTCTAAGTTGCCACCACGTTTCTTCAAAAGATCGACATGAAATGCGTACTTGGGATCTTTGTAATCCAGATCAACGACTTTTTCTCCATTCAGCCAATGTTGAATCACCGAGCCTTTGCAGACAACACGCCCAGAGTTCCACTGACCGGCTGGCTTGGTCACGTCTTTGGATGGCTGCATGCAAAAGTAAAGTGAAGCCGCGCTGGTTCGTGGATTCTTGCCGTCTTTGTGAACGGCGTTATCCAAGATCTGATATTCGTATTGCGTCGGTCGATAGTAGATGCCGCTATTACTTCCTTTGGCGACTTTCCACTCAAACCGCAATTCAAAATCGTCAGGAACTTTGCTTGTCGTGTAGACCAAGCTTCCACCGCGACCGCTGCGTGTGATCACTCCATCAGCAACTTTCCAGTTACCTGAATGCTTCCATCCGCTCAGGTCCTTGCCGTTGAAGAGTTTTACAAAACCAATGTCGGCTTTGTCCTTGGTGGATTGCGGTCCGTCGTCCCCAAGAGACAGGGAAGAGTTCAGCAAAAGAACCAGCGCGAGCAGAGAAAGGAATCGTGGCATTGCGATTTCCGAATTGCTTGAAGTAGATGGACAAATACTGTTGTCACGCGGCACGCGCGACAGAAAGCAGTATAACCCAGCCAGCGTCCCGCGGATTGGCAGGACGCGTTTGCGTGAGCTCGCAAAGTCAAGCATTTAGAAATGCCAGCTAAAATCAGCTGGCAGCGGTCTCGCCTGATTTCTTCACGACCTTGTCGATCAATCCGTACGCACAAGCTTCGTCAGCAGACATGAAGTTGTCACGGTCGGTGTCCTTCTCGATTTCTTCGAGTGTTCGGCCGGTGTGATCAACCATCAGCTCATTCATCTTTGCCTTGATGCGCCGGAGTTCTTCGATGTGAATTTCGATTTCAGGCGTTGAGCCTCGCATGCCCGCAAGTGGCTGGTGGATCATGATCCGTGCATTGGGCAGGGCAAAGCGTTTGCCCTTTGCACCAGCGGTCAGCAGTGCAGCGCCCATCGAAGCGGCTTGCCCGATGCAGTATGTTGCGACATCGCAGCCAACGAATTGCATGGTATCGTAAATCGCCATGCCAGCAGTGATGCTGCCGCCTGGACTGTTAATATACAAGTGGATATCGGCCTTGGGGTCATCGGACTCCAAGAACAACATTTGAGCAACCAGAGAATTCGAGATCTGATCATCCACTTGTTGGCCAAGAAAAATGATTCGATCCTTTAGCAATCGGCTGTAGATATCGTACGTGCGTTCTTCGCGACCGCTCTTTTCAACGACGTAAGGAATAAGTGGCATTGTTTGTATTTCTGTATTTGGTGAAGTGACAGTTAGGTGTGAATCAGTGACGAAATCAATCGTCATCGTCACCTTCGGTTGGCGGTTTGATCAGAATGTCATCAACCAGTCCATAGTCTTTCGCTTCTTGAGCTGACAGGAAGAAATCGCGATCGGTGTCGCCCGCGATTTTTTCAACCGCCTGTCCACTGTGCTTGGCCAGTATCTCATTCAGTACGTCACGATAGCGGAACATCTCCGATGCTTGGATTTCAATGTCGCTTACTTGACCACCAACACCACCCATTGGCTGGTGCATCATCACGCGGCTGTTTGGCAGACAGTAGCGTTTGCCAGCTGTGCCACCGATCAGCAACACTGCCGCACCACTACAGGCTTCGCCAACGCAGTAGGTTGAAACCGAACATGACAACATTTGCATCGTGTCATAGATCGCAAGGGTCGCTGTGACGCTGCCGCCAGGCGAGTTGATATAGAAATGAATGTCTTTCTTGCGATTTTCACTTTGCAGATAAAGTAGCTTCATCACTACATCATTCGCATTCGCGTAGTGAATTTCACCCTGCAAAAAAACGATTCGGTTTTCGAGCAGCAGATCGCCCAGAGTCATTTGTCGTTGACGCTGATAGCTTTGATAAGCATGGCTGCTTGAAATCTGCTGAGCCAAATGCAAGTTCATAAACACGCTTTCAAGTGTATGCGGAATTTTCTTTCTTTCGAGGACTCGAATTTGTCTCGAACCCCCAAACGTCAATACGTAAGTGTTCGCGATTGGCGCGAATATGACAAGGCCAGTGTTGGCTACCAAATGCCGCACTGGTTGTACCCGAAGACTGCAAAATCGATCTTGACCAGCCCTGGACGAACTCACAGAGAGTGGTTCGGTCCAGTAATTCGGCGGCGTGCAGCCTACTTTCTAGCTGCTGCCGCGATATAGACACGCATCGAATGACATGCCGTGTCGATCTGCCGATTGTTTGGCGGTGCGGGGCCATTTAGTTCAGGAAAAATGTCGTCTGGGCTTTCTGCACCCGTGTTTAAGAACAAATTCCACTGTTTGCCACGACCAATTTCTGGCATCGCAAAGTTCCTGTCTTCGCCAGTGCTATTGAACATCATCACCATGTCGCGACCCGCTCCCTCAGGATCCTCTTGCCGGCTTGGGGCAGCAATGTAGGCTGTCATCGACAGTATGTTTTGCCCCCAGTCGAGCGGAGCCCCATTGGGACCGTACCAAGAAACATCCGGAATCACACGCCCGTCTTCTGGCTGCCCCGTCAAGAATTGGGTGCGCCGGACGGTTGGTTGCGATTTTCGGAATTCAATCAGAGTCTGAACAAACCTCAAGAGTTCCTCGTTCTTTTCAACCAAACGCCAATCAAACCAACTGATATCGTTGTCTTGGCAGTAGGCGTTGTTGTTGCCCTTTTGCGTTCGCCGAATTTCGTCACCGCTGACGATCATCGGAACACCCTGACTGAGCAAAAGTGACGCGAGCATGTTTCGGATCTGCCGAGAACGGATCGTCACCACACCTTTCTTGCGCGTGTATCCTTCGACGCCGTAGTTGTCGCTGATGTTGTGGTTGTCGCCGTCACGATTGTCTTCACCGTTGGCAATGTTGTGCTTGTCTTTGTAAGAAACCAAATCGCTCATCGTAAAGCCATCGTGGCTGGTGATGAAATTGATGCTGCAAAATGGTGGGCGATTGTCGTGTTGGTACAAGTCACTACTGCCAGCAAGTCGGGTCGCAAACGCGCCCAAAGTTCCAGAGTCGCCGCGCCAGAAACCACGCAGGTCGTCGCGATATCGACCGTTCCATTCGGCCCAGCGATGGTTGCCAAACGAACCGACTTGATAGGCGCCGGCTGCATCCCAGGCTTCTGCAATGATTTTCGTATCAGCCAAAAGAGGATCTTCGGCGATCAGTTCTACAAGCGGTGGATTCGGCACCAAATTTCCGCTTCGGTCGCGGCTCAAAATGCTGGCTAAATCGAACCGAAACCCATCAATGTGATAGTTGTGAACCCAGTGCCGAAGACAATGAAAGATCATCTCGCGAACAACCGGGTGGTTTCCATTGACGGTGTTGCCGCAGCCACTGTAGTTCGTAAAGTGCTTGCCTTCGCTAAGAATATAATAGACTTGATTCTCAAGGCCTTTGAATGAAAGCGTGGGGCCTTGTTCGTTGCCTTCGCATGTATGGTTGAATACAACGTCCAAGATGACTTCGATGCCCGCTGCATGCAGCGCCTTTACCATCTGCTTGAACTCGCGTACTTGCGCGCCCGGTGTCGGATCCGATGCGTAACCCCTATGCGGCGAAAAGAACGCCATGGGATCGTAGCCCCAATAGTTCGGACGTGACATCTTTTTGCCCATGATGTCACGAATTGGAAATTCGTTGACAGGCATCAACTCAACCGCAGTGACTCCCAGCGACTTTAGGTAAGGGATCTTTTCAATCACCCCCAAGTAAGTCCCTGGGTGTTCCACTCCCGAACTCTTGCTCTTGGTAAAACCGCGAACGTGCATCTCGTAGATCACAGACTCACTGAGATCGCGACGGATGTGCCGGTCGCCTTCCCAATCAAATTTGTCATCGACAACAACACATTTTGGTGGGCGAACCACGCCGTCCGTGTTTTTTTGAAACGTACCCGCAAGCGCTTGAGTGTATGGATCGATCAGCCTTGCCTCGGAGTCGAAGCGCTGCCCATGTTCTGGGTCCCAAGGTCCGCTGGCTTGCAAGTGATAAAGCTGCCCAGCTTCCAAGCCCGGAATGTTCAAGCTCCAAACATCACCCCAACGATCCGTTTCCGGATCAAAATCAATCACGTCCGCTGGCTCACGGTCGGTGACTTTGTTGTACAGCAGCAAACGCATGGCAGTCGCTGAACGGCTGAAGACCGAAAACTGCACGCCCGACTCTTGGACAGTCGAACCAAATGGTGGCTGATAAGAAAATTGGACGTGTGAAACAGGTTGTCGCATAAGCATGTTTCAGGCCTTGTTTGTTGAATCGAGTGTTGCTGTGTTTTGACACAATCATGGTGAGAACAAGCTCAACTCTCACAGAAACCGAGAGTCTGAAAAAAGTACCACCTGTCTAACAACATGACCTTGGTTGACAGACACTGCGGCTCAAAAACGAGCGATTGCGTCATTCAAACAACGTCTAGCGATTCAGTAACGAACAGGCCTCCAATTGGGATGAGTAAAAGACTGCGGGTTAGTCCAGTCAATGATGCACGACAGTGGTGGATTCCAGAGAACTCATGTGAATTTCGTTTACTGCAGAAATTTACTGAGCGCCGTGTTAGATCTAACTCCTGGAAGCTTTCCCACTGGCAGCAACAGTTTAGAGTCTGTTGGATCTTCGCGATACGCGAATGTTACGGCAACGATTCTGCCCATGCAGAGCGGGTGTGACTAGCGACCTAGTTTTAAATCAAAGGCATCTGCCGCAGCTTCGACCAACAAGTAGCGTTTATTCGTCTCGATCTGCTCGTGCCTATCGACTTGGCCTGAGGGCCAGCGAACCGTAACGGAATCGATGTTCTTGAGGGTTCCCAGGCCAAACGCCAGAATCGACTCGTTCTTGCATCCAAAACCATCACCGGTGGTGACTGAATCCGTCATCCGTTCATCGCCGAACTCAATGGTTACCTGCGCACCGATTGCATCCCGTTCGCTCTTGGTTCCGATCAACTGCAACTGCAACCATGCATATTCTGTCTGCGTTTGATTTTCTAAGAGCGCGGCTGGAGCATCGTGATGGGTTGCGATCAAATCAAGTTTGCCGTCGGCATTCCAGTCTAACCTGGCAAGTCCACGTCCAATCGTTGGTTGACTCCAGTAACTGTCTGCCAGTGGTTCGTGCGGTTCGAAACGGTTCAGATAGCCAGTGAAAAGTTGCGGTCTCATCCGATGTGGCGATCCCTTGAACTGCATGTCATCGATATGGCCATTGACGACGGCCAAGTCGATCGCTCCGTTGTTATCAAAATCCAACGCTTGTGTGCCAAAGCCCAATGCTTGCATGCTGGGTTTGTACAAGTCGTATCGCACGACCAAATCAGCAAACGAACCGGACTCTGTTTGCATATAAAGATGCACGGGTTCGTTGTAAAAATTGGATACGTGAAAGTCTAAGTGACCGTCACGGTTAAAGTCGGCTGTCGCAACACCCATCGACGCGCTACTGCCGCCTTGACCAGAGAACGCGCAACCAAGTGGTGTGGCGCGGTCCACGAACTGATCCGCCTGCCGGAACCATAGTCGATTCGGGTCTGTATCGTTAGTAACAAAAATCTCGTTGCCGCGTTTCCCATCAACGTCCGTTATAACGACCCCCAGGCTGTGCCCTGCTGAGCCATCCATTTCAATCACTTTCGATTCCCCATCACCCTGACCAACGAAGATGCGGTTCGCTGCGGCCTGATACGACTGCGGCCCTTTGAATTTGACGAAGCGGCCGTTTGCACCACGCTGGGTAATATCATGAACGGCGGGGTCGTCTATGTAATTGGCTTCGATGATGTCCGGCAGGTTGTCTCCGGTCACATCAGCCATCGCGACCGAAACCGTCCACTGTGACTGGTTCCAATCCTCGTTCTGTTCTGACAACCGGAATGTCCCATCGCCATTGTTGATCAACAGTGCGTTGGTACCGAAATTGCCAACTAACAGGTCTGCAAAACCGTCTTGATTCCAATCTCCGCTACTGACTCCTTGTCCGTAACCTCTCTCGTCGCTTTCCGATTCAATCGAGTTCCGAAATGCGCGGCCAAGATTTCGATACAGTGCGTTGCCGGTTGTTCGCTCTTTCAACGGCGACTCGCCAGCTTGGCTAAAGTACAGGTCGACCAGACCGTCTAAGTCAAAATCTAAAGCCGCGACTCCGCCGCCAGATTGTTCATAGATCTGAAGGTCACGCAGTTTCGGTTGCGTTGAATTCAAGTACTGAAAGTCCAGCTCGCTTTGCTGGGCAATGTCGATCAACACTGGACTAGCAGCCACATCCAGATCGTGAGTTTTCTTTTCAGGCGATCCGATTTGATCGTCAGGTGTCAGCGATTTTGGCAATGCATATTTCTGACGGTCCAACCATGCTAGGCCGCTAGCGGGAGAGTTCAGCTCCTTGCCCTTTGACTTCAGTAGTTGAATTCGCTGACTATTGAGTTTGGAAATATCCGCCTGTGTGCCTGCTCCGTAATTGACAGCTATCGCACGCCACATCAACGCCTCAGCAGGCCGTTCCAAGCTAACCAAGGTTTCCGCAAGTTCGTTCAAATCCGAGAGCTTCGGTTTCTTCTGTCCAAGAATCCGTTGATTGACAAAGATGGATTTTCGGATCAACGATGCTTGGGTTTTGCACGCCTGTTCTGAATCATCGTCGCCAAGAATCTTCATACATGTTCCAAGCCGGTTCATGGCGCCCCAGTCCGTCGGGTTGCGAATCAGTGCTTCGCAAAATGATCGCGCCGCACCCTCGGTGTCTTTTCCACGGTTCATCAGAAGCGTTCCCATGGCCACCCAATGATCAGCAAACTCGGATTGCTTGCGGGTTATCTGCTTGGCCCAAGCATTGGTTGCGTCATCATCCTGAACCTCCATCGCAAGCCGCCCAAAAAACGCGATCGCGTCAGGTTTTAGCTGACCTTGCTCAAACGGCTTTTCCAACATTCGAAGTGCATCATTGAACTCGCCTTTTGTGAACAGAATGCGCGCCTTTGCAGCATCGCCGATCGGCTGAAAGTTTGACAGTGGGTCAGCGTCTGGATTGGGTGAAGCGTCTGTTGATTCGTCATAGACCGCTGCGCTTTGGTCAATCAGTGTGTGCAATTCTCCCTGGGAAACGTTTCCGGCTAGGCAAAGCCGCCGAATCAAATCACTCGCTTCCTGACGGCGTCCCTGCCTGTTCAGCAGATACGCAAACCGGCGGTGGGCGACAGGAGCACCAGGGGCAATTTTCAAAAGCCGACGCAGTCGCGTTTCGGCTTGATCGAAACGTTGACCTGCTATCAGCCAATCGATGGACTGACCCAGTGCTGGGAGTCCTGCATTCGGATGATCAACCGGAATGCCATCTAGAAATTCAACGGCCTGATCAAACTTTCGCTCGGATGCCTCGATTTGGGCGGCAAGAAAAATCGCTTGAACATCGCCTGGGTTCGCAACAAGGTATTTGAATGCCATCGATCGCGCGCCGTTGAGATCGCCCGCCGATAATGATGCGCGAATGGCTTCAAGCGTGATGCTGACAACTTCCTTGTCCTTGACCGTCGACTCTGGCACAGAAGCAGGAGGCTCGCTCTTTGCAGCCGAAGTGTTTTGCTTCGGAGGCTCCGTCAATGGTGTTGATTGATTGCAACCGAATGTCGCAAGGACCAACAAAAAGAAAGCTGAACACGTGAACGTATTCAGCTTTTCTGTGGCTAGCCTATTGATCGGATTTCCCAACTCAATCGCCTTTTACTGCTGGGGCCTCTGCGACTCCGCATACTCCGCGCTACCGTACTGCTGGATGGTTTCATCCGCTGTTTTTTGATCTTCATCAGAAATTTGTGTATCGACAACCTGAGCTTTATGCCCACCACATCCGACAACAAACGTCAGAGAGCAAACGGCCAAAAGAGAAAACAAACACTTTCTCATCAAATATTCCTTGTGTAAAAAAGAAAGGACCTCGCCCCAAGCAGGGCGAGGTCAAAGTTAATTAGCAATTCGACTAAACACTACTGGTTCAGTTGTTCTTCGATCGGCTCACGGAACGCGCGACTACCAAGTGCACCCCATAGCCCGTATGGACTTGCGGAACCTGGATTGTTCTGGAACGTGATTGGAGCCGCTGTTTGATCACCAGCTTCAACTGAGTCTGTCATGAAGATCACAGCACCATCACCCATCAGTACGTGAGCACCACCCTGGTGACGACTGCTCATGGACAATGATCCACCGCCTTCGTCCCAACGGTCCACACAAAGCTCCTTGTTTGGAGGAGTCGTTGTTAGGCAAGCACTGTTGAATGGCGCCGACCAAGCCCATTGCATACCACGTGCAAAAAGGGAGCTGACGCCGTTAATTCCACCACCACCAGTTGGTGTTGGGCAGTTCACGCCATTGCACCAGAACTGAGGTCGCTCAGGGTCAACGTGGCCAGCAACTTCACACGCGTTGATCGTGTTTGGGGCACCGTTAGTCTGCAAGTCAATCGTCTTGTTAACACGAGTACGCTTGTCGCTGTCACCTAGGTCGGTAGCGATCTCACCCATCATGATAGTATTGGACAATCCGTCCAAGATATCACGGAAGCGAGAGTCAGTACGAGGCTGGAAGAAGCCACGTGCACCAGCGCGAGTGAGCTGTGAGTTCCAGTTGCTTTCATCAAAGCCTGGTGTATTCCAGTTGATCGGTCCAACGAAAATGTTATCGATTCCGTCACCAAGGCATTCCGCATAGTTTGTGCGGCCAGCTGACGGGGCACCAACACCTGGATCGCTTGGGCATCGGAAAGTTGGTACTTCCGTCTGCCAAGGAGCGTAATCCGAAGCGTTGCTTGAGTCACCAATTGGGTTAACCAAGCCTTGAATAACGGGGTATGGTCCCATGGCTGGAAAGTCAATGACTCCGTTTCCATTGAAATCGTTCGGGTTGGAGACCAATTCCCACAGAGCTTGTTGCTCCATGAAAGGCAAAATCCCAACACGGGAGCTTAGCGCTTGGGAGTTGTGCATTCCACTTCGTACCCAGCCAGGCTCGGTCCCTACCGACTTATCCTTGCTCAATCCGTCCGTACCGGCTGTGTAGCGCGGCAGTCGCTTGTAGGTAGAGTGATAGTTGTGAATTGCCAAGCCGATTTGCTTGAAGTTGTTACTGCAACTCATGCGGCGAGCAGCCTCACGAGCGGCCTGAACGGCTGGCAATAAAAGGCCAACCAAAATACCAATGATGGCGATGACCACGAGCAATTCCACAAGTGTGAAACCACTATTGCGTTGTCTCTTCATTAAAAACGTCCTCGATGAGAATATAAAAGTACAGGTATTACCCCAAGTAACTATATGTAAGATCAGATGTTTGTCTACGACACAATACCCGAAATCACACCGCTAGAGATAAAAAAAACCGGTTTCACGCACCCTTAAGGGTGGTTTCATGACCCCTCCGCCCCCTCGCAGGGCTAGTTTTCCGCGAGCTTAACTCAGTACACACACCAAGCACAAAAAAAGCCCGCTTTCGCGGGCTTTTAGTTTCAAGAGAATCTTTGAATTACTAGGGAATGGCAGGGCTGATCGGTTCTGGAACGACGATTCCGCCAGAGCCTGCGTCATCATCGTCTGCCACAGCAACAATGACACCAGCAAGGCCAGCCAATCCGGCAATTGTGCCAAGACCGCCGCCACCAGCGAATCCTCCGCCTCCTCCGCCGCCGCCACCATAGTATCCACCACCGCCGCCGCCATAACCACCGGCAACCGGTGTTCCGACAGCTTCAACGGCTCCTTCGAGTGGAACCCCGACGCCACAACCGCATGGATCAACGGGTTGGCAACCGCAACTATCAATCGCTTGTCCGCAGCTATCACATGGTGCCGCAACCACTTGTTCTGAAATCACAACATCTGAAATGATTTGCTCGCAAGGCGGTGCGATTTGCATTGCGAACTCTTGGCAGCAGCCACCAGCCCCGATTCCAACCAGAGTTTTGCCATCTGCTGTTGTCGCAACTGATTCATCTGTATCTGCAGAAACCAACTCAAAACCGACCATTCCAAGTCCGTCAGGGCCAATTGCCATCAATGAGTAATGACCTGGATCAAGTTGTTTGATTGTGAATTCGCCTTTTTCATTTGTCACCGCTCGAGCAGCTTCCAGTCCGTTTTTCATGATGAAAACGTTTGTCAGTCTTGCTTGGTCCAGCTTCGCCCCTTCTGCACCAGCTTGATGCAAACGACCACGCATTCCGTCACCTGACTGTGCAACTCGGAAAAAGTCAGTTCCTGTTACAAGCGGCGAGAGTCCGTCTAGGTTCGCTTTAGCGATCGAGTAATCAAACTCGCGAACTTTCGGAGGCAGATAGCGAATGATCGCTGTCTTGACCGTAGTGAAGTCAATATTTGCGGCAGCTATTTCAACGGATGATGGATATTGGTTGTGTGCGTCGTTATCCAGGACATGCATCGCACAGCATGCAAACACATAGTCAGCTCGCGCTGTCATTGCGTAAACGCCTGGTTTTACTCCAGCAATTGAGAAGCGACCTTTGGAGTCCGTTTTCGCGGACGCTGTCTGGATTTCTCCGTCTTTGCCAACAATCGCGACAACAGCGTTTTCTACAGCAGATGCGGCGCCGCCCTTTGCGGGAAGTATCACGCGTCCAACTAAGTTGCCATCCGTCGTCTTGACCCATTGGCTTTCAGTCAAATGGGTGACTTGCGCAAAACACGTCTGATTTGAGATAACTGCAACGAACGTTGCTAGCAGTATTGCGAATTTCATTCAATAAGGCCTAGGAAGTCTCTAGAGATACTATTCGTCTGTACAGTTGCCTGGACTGCGATATACCTGATGATATTTGACGCTTGTAGCGAATTCAAGCTTCAAAGACAACTTTTCGAAACCTGGTAACCGAACCGATCTTACCCGGTGTATCAGTTACATCAACTGATCAGAGCGGGGAATTTGGGAAACTTCTTCAAAATAGCGATATTGATGTGCTAAACCCTTATTCTGTCTCTGCTGATTTGACCCCATCGGCCGGTATTTTTTGCATTGATGGAAAAAGAGCCGAGAAGGGCTTCCTGTATCGAGTGATTGATTTGAATGAGCCTGTATGCGGTCGGTTTGTGTACAACGGGTGGTGGTTCACGCAAACGATTAGCTTCGCTGGCCAGCTATCGTGGCGAAAGATCAGTTGGTTGCGGATTCATAAAGTCGCCGATTTTTTTCTCAGCGATGGTGGCCAGGAACGAAAATGTCGGCTTGAAATTGTCTTTTCCCGGATGCTGAGGATCAAGAGATTCAGTATTTGGGTTGATGAGATGTTGGTTTATGACGAAGTCTGTTAATAACGAGGCGAGCCGTGCCAGCCAGTTCATTGACTGATTTTGTAACCGTTTTGCTGCAAGAGGGCCGCGCCTTGTCGCACGGCAGTCTTCATAAGACTCGCGCGGGCGACACGGATTTGCAATCCGCCAAATCGGTTCTTGTCGAAGCAGCCGATCGCAAAAGATTGGGCGCTCCCGCCAGTCCACCCCAGTTGAACGAGAATGCCGCATTGTGGGCGGCAGAAGCGTTCGCATGGGCTTGTGGAATGTTGACCGATCGGAGTGAAACGAACGTCCAGCTACCAGGGTTTCTAGCGGAAACAACTCCGGTGGGCGAAACGGCTTCGGATCATTGGTCGGTCGACTTGGTGTTTTGTTTTGTAGGTGGTTTGGTTTCGAGAGCAAAAAAAGACGGTCCTAACGACCCGTTGTTGCCTGTTCTATTGGGGTTACTTGAAAGGTGGCCGCTTTCGTCAGTGGGAACTGGCGCGACGATTGATGAGACACAAGTTGCTGTCGTCGTTTCCAACGATTGTTTGTGTCGAATTCTTGTCGACCGCGCAATTGTCTTGGACGATCAAAGTTTCTGTGAGTTACCGGAGTTTCGCGACCAAATTCGTGCGGTCAAAGGATCGCTTTGACACCGACCTAAAAACCTCCAATGTCCGCTGCGTTCGATTCACTGCGCGACTTACTTCTTTCCCTTGGCTTCGGCTGCGGCCCGCTCTGCTTGATTGGCTTTGTCAGGGTCTTGCGCAAACGGCCGTTCGTCTTTGTATCGCTCAAGCGTTTTGGTGGCGAAAACCTTGTAGTGTTCGTTGACCATCGCGACGACCTTTTCTTGCCAACCAACGGCTTCTTTGAACTGTCCGTTGGCGGCAAGTGCAGCAGCAAGAGCAGCGATGTCAGAAACCGATTGAAAATTCGTTAGCTCGCACGCTAGTTTCGCGGATTTCACAGCAGCTTTTGGGTTCCGCAAGTCCTTGTTGGTGACCGTTGCCAGCAGCCAAGCACGGTTTTGGTGTGCCAACGAGTACTTTTCATTCAGCTCGATCGCTTTGTTGTAATCCTTCAACGCCTGTGCGTATTCGCCAATCTTAAAGCGGTTATAGCCAAGATTATTGTAGGCAACCGCATCTTTGGGATTGATCTTGATCGCGGCAGCAAAGTCCTTGATTGCGGCTGCATGATTTTCTTGCTGAAAGCGGATATAGCCACGTCCCATGATCGCGACGACGTCTTTCGAATCTCGTTTGATCAATGTGCTAAAGTCATCTGAAGCTTTGGCAAAATCGCCGGCTGCTTTGTAGGCGATCGCGCGCTGATGCAACAACGCATTTCGCGACGTGTCCTTGGCAAGTGCATCGGTGTAGTCTTTGGCGGCTTCTGTATATTCGCCGCGAACCATATGGACTGCGGCGCGGTTGATCAGCGGCGCGATGTCTTTCGGGTCAATTTCGATCGCTTTGTTGTAATCCGCAATGGCTTGTTCATGGTCGCCTTGCGAAGCGTGGAAAAGCCCTCGGCTGATATAGGCATGTGGTTTTTCATAGCCCAACTCGATTGCACGATCAAAATCTCCCAGAGCTTTTTCGGTCTCGTTAAGCGCCCAGTACGATGAAGCTCTCAAGGTATAGAACCGACCAGCGGATGGCTGTCGCAAAATCAGTTCCGTGTAGATCTCGACTGCTTCAGGGATTTTCACTGCGTTGACTTTGTCGACCGCGCCCTTCGCGCCGTCATGCGTTTTGATCACATAAACATCGTCACGTTCTTCGATGACGGTCAACAGGTCACCTTTTTCGATCACGTCAACAAGTTTTTCGCCATCAGAGAGTCGCATCTCTACTCGAGCAACGACCGGCTCATGCGGAGTCTGGGCTTTGCCCGTAGAACTCAAAGCCGTACTGAGCGAAACGGTAATTGCGATGGCCAGAATCTGGAATTGGATGCGGAAAATCATGATGCAATCTCAAATCGGTTGTGCAAATCGGCAGGCTGACCTAGGTGAATATTTTCTAGGGCAGCGACAAGGACCTCGTTGAAAGAAGACCCTGGCGCTTGGACCTGCGTTTTTCAGGTAGAAATCTGAGGCTAGTCCGAAAATACGCTCGAGCCGGATTTCGGGCTCAGAATCACTCGGAATCGGCAATGCAAGGTGCAGTTAGCGCGATTATGAAGTTTTGCGCGATCGCAATTTGGGCGGAAAGTCGGCTTTTTCCAAATTTTACGGTTCCCAACGTTGTAACCGTCAATGCGCGATTTACTCTTGGGGATGAAGTGCTGCTCGGGAGGTTTGGGCGAACTGTAGGTTCGTACACCCAGAATTCGATTTTTCGTTATTAATCTAAGGAGACCCAAACGTGAAGTGGGTTGCAAAAGTTCTTTGTGCATCAGCAGCATTGCTGATGACTGCCACGACTGTCGTGGCGCAATGTGTACCATGCGGAGGCTGCAGCGATCCATGTGCGCGCAGTTCAGTGGTTGTGTCGTCAGGATGCGCTAGTGCGCATGTGGCGGCTGGTTGTGGTGGCCCCGGCTATTCCGTGGTCAATGCCGCACCAGCGTATAGCGGCTCGGTAATTGTCAGTGGCCCGTCTGTACTGACGGGGCCTGCGATTCCAGTCGGCGGATCATCGTCAATGGTGACTGGCCCCGCGATCTCAATCGGTGGCCCTTCAATGGTGACCGGTCCTGCGATCTCAGTCGGTGTCAGCAATGTGACTGGCCCTGCCATTCAAAGCACACCGGTTCCTCAAGTGGTGTGTAACCCGATCAATTCATTCAAAGTTGTGATGGAGCCTCAGTACGTTACCGTTTCACAGCCACAAATTGTGAACCGTACAAGAACCGAGACTCGCTACCGCACCAAAACGGTTTATCGATCGGTCCCGATTATCGAAACAAAGTACCGCCAGAAAATGGTGATGGTGCCAAAGTCGGACACCAAGACTGTTAAATACACAGAGTTGGTCGCTAAGCCATCTACCAAGACCGTTGACATCGTTGAAACGGTTCCTGTGTGGAACGAAGTTCCTGAAACCTACACTGTCAGGATTCCTACATTGGTCGACGAGCCAGAGGAATACACAATTAAGGTTGCGAAGCTACAAGACGAATCGTTCACCTACACCGTGATGGTTCCTCAGGCCGTGACCGAACAAAAGGTTCACACGGTTATCAACGCAATTCCTGTTGTGAAGACTCGTGATATCGAAGTTCAAGTGCCAACGATGACCAAGAAAACAGTCACCAAGGATTTTGGTCACTGGGAAGAAAGAGTCGTCGCAGCACCTGTCGCTCAAGCGGCACCAGTTGCAACTGTTAGCTACGGCGGTGGCTGTGGCAACTACGTTTCATACGGTGCAACATCGACTGGTTGTGGCGTTGTCACTTCCGGCGGTTGCGGTGGATGCCAGCCTTGCCAGCCATGCCAGCCATGCGGCGGATGCAACAGTGGTTGCGGCGGCATGGTAGTCGGCGGATGCAACAACGGTTGTGGTGGCGGTGTGATAACAGGTGGCTGTGGCGGAACAATTGTTTACGCTGCATCAGGAGTTCCTGCTCCAGCGCCTGCTCAAGCAGCAACAGTCACCAAACGCATTTGGGTTCCAAATGTGCGAACCGAAGAAGTCGATGTGCCAAGCACAACGACTCGCACACAGACGCTGACTTACACCGTCTACGAGCAACAAGCGACTCAAGTACCTTACGAATGCACCAAGATGGTTTACCAACCAGAAGAGCGCACTGGTACCAAGAAGACGGTTGTCTATGTTGACGAAAGTCGCACTCGTTTGCGTAAAGCTGTCAAGTACAACGAAGAGAGTCGTACTCGCATCCGCAAAGAGCTGACATACAAACAGGTCAAGCGACAGGAAACGGTTCCAGTTGTGAATTACACAACAGAGGATCGCACCAAGGAAGTTACCTACACGTATAACGAGCCATCGTATCTTCTGGAGCCATACGACTCGACGCGATACGATCGCGTTGCCGAGCAGCAAATCGAAGAATACACGATCAGCGTTCCTTATACGGAAACTGTTGAGCGTACTGTGCAGGTTGCCAAAATGGTTCCTCGCCTAGTACCGGTCGTGATCAATCCTTGTGCCACCACCATTGCAGAAGGCGTAACGACTTCCGCAGAGATCGCACCGAATTCCATATTGGAAGGCGGAGCCATCCAGAATGTCATTCCAAGCGGAAATATCATTCACGGAAGCGGCATGATGCAGGACAGCGGCTACATTCACGGTGGAGGAGTCATCTATGGTGGCGGAACCATCATGGGCGGCGGCTGTGACTGTGGCGGTGCAGCTTTTGTTGCTCCAGCACCATGTAGTGGTTGCCAGTAAACTCCGACGCAAGACGACGTCTTCGTCCGTCCGTTAAACATTAAAAGCCGATGTGGTTCGCACCACATCGGCTTTTTTATGCCTTGAACAAAAGATAGTAGCTCGACTCTCCGAGTCGAGGATTCACGGCTGGGACAGCCGTGCTACAAAAAAGGCGACACGCCAACTTTCAGTTGGGAACGCAGCACTACCTTCGCGCGAGTCTCTTCTCGATCGCAGCTCGCGGTAACGGCATGATGTCAGCGGCACCGCCTGGGTTGTACAAAAGATCATCGCGGCTTGGCTTGTTATCGGCGCTGTCGTAGGTCACCAAGTAAGCACCCACCTGCAAGCCAGGACTCTCGTACACCGGTGGCCAGAATTCTTGGCCGCGAATCGCCAATGTCTTTGCCAACAATCGTGTTGCTCTGCCTGAGAAGCCGCTCAAGACCATGTCCAAACGACCAAGCGCTTCGCGGTACATGTAAAACACCAACGCGCTGTCTTTGCCTTCGCCGCCAGCATAGGCCCAAGTCCCATCATCCTTTTCATAATAGAAACCAGGGTTCGGTGCGTCTTCGTTCTTGCTCAAACGCATTCCCGCGGATGCTCCGTCTGGTTTAGGGTCGATCTTGCGGTAACGCAAGAAAAACGGGCAGGAGCGTGCACTCACGTCGTCCACATCGTCTTCGGTGACGAACGGCGTGCACCCGAATGCATCCGCAAACATTAGTTCGACAACCGGATTGCTCTTTACACTTCCGATGCAAACAAGTCCCCGGTCGCCTTGAGCCGAAACGAAGCCTTCAAATACTTCTTGGGCACGCTCGCGCGCATCATCCAAGGACACTTGCCCTGGGCTCCAGACCAAAGTCTGCTGCAATCGGTCGGGCATGGGAGCATCCAGCTCTCCCCCGTGGTGTTTGGCAGCCCCACCCAGCGTCGAAACGCCGTTCAGCAGTTCGCCGACCAAGACACTATCGCTGGCAACAACGGTCGCGCCTTCAGGAGAATCGTTCTTTTCGTTCTGACGGACGCCAACAACGATTTCGATGTCACCCCGGCGAGCCAAAAGCTCCCAGAAATTCTCTGCATTGACGCTAAACAAGGCCCCTGGCAGCTGATCTGCCGCAGCGTACCCATGATCGATCAAATACCCGCAAAGTTTGGATAATGCATCTAATGGAATGTACTTTGCCTCGTTCTTCAAAAGCGAGGCGACTTGGTGTCGGTCTAATCCTGTATGCTCAACAATCGACTTGATCGTACCAGGTCTCTTGCGGCGATCGGGCGTATGCCCCAACAATTCCGCCAAACGGAAGGCGTATCTCATTTTTTCAACTTGAAATGGAGAGAGAAGATAAATTGATCTTGGTGATGGTTTGAAAAGGCGTTTTTTTTGGCCAAATCAAATTGAGTCCTCGAAGATCATTAGTGAACCACGAATTACTAGGTGCTGAAACACCTATTTACCCCCAACGGCGTAAATAACGACACTTAACCGCCAATTTAATGGTTTGATGGCTGCGATCCCACCATAGGCTATAATCATATTACTCTTCCTGCTTGGTTCTAGGCCCATTCTGAAATGTCCACCATTGTTCCTCCCGTCGCCAATCCTCAGCCCACGGCTGCCAAAGACCCAGGCAACCTGATTCAGCTACGGATCGACGAAGCCTGCAAAGCACTCTGGTGGGCCGAACTAACTCGCGCATGCTTGCGGATTGCCATTGGCTCTTTGGCTGCTGTTCTCGGCTGGGTAATTTTTGATCAGTGGGTGTACTCTCCGAACTCATTCATCCGATTTCTCGCGTTATGCACACTTATCGCTTGGATTTGCTGGGAAGCCTATTCACGTGTCCTTCCACTGATCGGTAACTCGGTCAGACCTGAGTACGCAGCCCGTTCTCTGGAGCGAGACATTCCGGATTCAAAGCAACAGCTGACCAGCTACGTGACGTTAAAGGATGAAAAATCCGAAGGGTTGCGCAGTCGTGTTATTCGTTCAATTGGTTCCCGAGTCGCAGGACAGTTAAAACAGCATGACGTTTTACCCGCCGAAGCAACTGGTACTTTGAAATGGTGGTTGGCCGCCGCAGGCGCACTGGCGCTCGCACTAGGATACGCCGCGCTATCACCCAAGAATTCGCTCGCATCAGCAAGTCGACTGTTTGTCCCCTTGGCTTCGATCGAAGCACCCACACGCGTTTCGATCACGAACGTCGAGCCTGGAGACAGCGAAGCGATCGCGGGAAACAAAATCCCTGTCAGTTGCGACATCACTGGAATCTACTCAAGCGATCCGGTTTCATTGGCATGGGAAAGCGGTGCATCGCTTCGGCAATCCGAACTTTCCCTTGATGACAAGAACCGCTTTGTAGGGGAAATCAGCCTCAGCCACGCGGCTTCTGGCAAAGTCGCTTACTTCATCAATGCGGGTGACGCAAAGGCTGGTCCGTTTCATCTGCAAGTAAAAAACCTGCCTGTTGTTGCCCTGAAATCCGTCCGCTACGAACCGCCAGCTTATACCGGCGAAGTCCCTCATAGCTCGGGCAGTGGTTCGATCACGGCAGTCGATGGTACCAAGATCACGGTTCGCGCAAAAACGAATCGAGCTGTCGAAAAAGCTGTCATCGAATTCAACCCGAAACAAGTCGGTGAATTGGTTCGTGCGACAGCTGGCACACGCAAAATGCGAATTGAGGAAGACGGCGTAACACTGACAGCGGACTTTTCTGTTCGCAGTGCACTTGGTCGCGCATCGGCAGTGGAATACGAAAGCTACCGCATTCGAGTTTGGGACGACACCGAACAAACCAACCCAGAACCGATTGTTTATCCGATTCGCGTCATCGCAGATCTTCCGCCCGAAATCTCAATCGTAACGCCTCGCGAATCGCCCAAGCGTTTACCGATTGATGCCCAACAGATCATCGAAGTGCATGCGGTGGATCCCGATTTTGGGCTCAAGCAAATTTCGCTGACCATCCGCCAAGGCATCACAACGATTGCTGAACCGTCGCTTTGGAGCGATCCCAAAGGCGCCAAAGGAAACCAGGTTGCGGAGTATCGCTTTCGCCCAACTGACTACGGATTGCGTCCGGGAGACACCGTTCGAATTGTCGCCCGTTGCATCGACAATCGAATCGTGGATAACGATCCATCAATCGAGCCTAACGAGGCGGCTACCGATCCAATCGAGCTGCGCATCATTGATAGTGCTCCTGTTCCCGAAAAGCCCGATGGTAATGACGGACTTTCGGAGCCTGATAACCGTGCACCGTCAGATGATCTAGGCGACCAAAAAGACGAGTCCGACCAAAACTCGAATCAATCCGGAAAGGGCCAGCAACAAAGCGGTGGTGGATCAAGCGACAACAGCGGCAACAGCAGCAATCAAAAAGGCGACTCGTCAGGCGAGAGTGGCGGTTCATCAAACAAACCATCTGAAGGCGGTGAACCAGGCGACAACAAGGAATCGGGATCCAACGGTACGGGCGGAAGCCAAAACCCAGACCCCAACGCGGCACCGCAGGAAAACACCGACCCAAGCAACAGTGGTGATAATCAAACCGACGACAACACATCACCAAATGGCAATAGCCAGGCCACCGAAAACCAAAGCCCATCCGGAAAGGGAAACCCAAGCACCGATTCGACCAACCCTAACCAACAGAATCCCACCGATCCGTCAGATAGCCCGCAGCCTAACCAGCCTCCAGAAGACGGTGGTCCTTCGGGCGACAACCAAACTCCACAGACTTCTGACAATCAAAATACCGATGGCGGAAAAGGGCAGCCGGGAACAGCAGGAAACGGAGCGGACTCAAAGCCACAAAAACCGGATCACGATGGCGAAGCGTTTGAACAGATGCTTGACCACATCAAGAAAAAACAAAACGAGCAACAACAAGGTACGGACTCACAGACCAAACCAAACCATCAGAACCAAACTTCGCCTGACAAAACAGACCAACAGAACCCCGGTACCGGAAACGACAGTCAAACTTCGCCTAACAGCGACAGCAGAAACGAAAAGGGTCCCAACGACGCTGACAATCAAGATGATCCGTCGCAAGGAACCGAGAAACAAGATCCTGGCAAAACTGAATCAGGCCAAGAGCAAACCGCTGACACGGATGGCAATCGGAATAACGACCCTGGTGGCTCGGATCAAAAAGCCGAACAAAATCAGTCCAAAGAAAATGCCGGTGGCACGAGCGACGAAGCTGATTCACCCAAAGCCGGCAGTGGCGAACAGGACCAAAAAAATCCGACTCCAGAAGGCTCCGGCCGTGATGACACCGACCAACCGAAAAAAGACGCTGGGGCTGGATCCGACTCCACCGATCCTGAAAAACCAAAATCAAGCGATAGCGGAAAATCGGATGACCCGAAAGACGCTGCCGGTGGTTCGGACGCCACAGACAAACCGCAGAATGATCAAACTGGCTCACCCCAACAACAAGGTGACGAAACTTCGTCGTCGCAGAACCCAAAAGAATCACCGAACGAACAAACTGGCAGCCCCGAAAATCAGCCGGACCAGACTTCTCAAGAGAGCCAGAACAAAACTGGCGACAACAGTACCGGCGGAGATAAACCTGACGACGATCCTGCTGGAAACAAAACCGGTGACGACTCTGGCGGGCCGAAAAACGATGGTGCAAACGACAGAAACAAACCACCCAACTCGGATACTAACGAAACCGGTAGCCAGAAAACTAAAAACGAATCAGGTGACGACAAAGGCACTGGTGACGACAAAGGCACCGGAGACGA
>CAYNNP010000007.1:22678-63908 GCA_964398215.1 uncultured Pirellulaceae bacterium
GACGAAAAAGGTACTGGCGACGAAAAAGGTACTGGTGATGACAAAGGCACTGGCGAAGACACCAAGAACCAAACGGATAACCGAGGCCCAAGCGATCCAGAGTCAACTGATCGAAATCCCGATCCAAATCAGAATCGCCAACCACCCAGCGATGGCAACCAAGCTGGAAAGCCAAACAAAGAAAATAGCCCAGAGTCCAAGGAAGCGAAACCATCACAATCAGCGCCGCCACAAAATCCTTCAACCGACGCCCCAAGTGGTGCAGGACCGCAGCCCGATCAAATGCAGCGTCCACCGACAAACATGCAGCCCAACGGAAACGATGCCGGACAAAACGCTGGCGATTCCAACTCGCCGCCACCGTCCCAGCCAGATTTGGAGTACACCAAAAAGGCGACGGACATGGTACTGGACTACCTGAAGGAAACCAGAGACAAACCGGACAAGGAACTGCTTGACAAACTGAACTGGTCCGAAGAAGACCTGCGACGCTTCGCTGATCGCTGGGAGAAAGTTCGCGAGGTTGATCAAACACAGCTGGACAAGCCTAGCCAGAGTGCAGAAGACGCGCTCCGCAGTCTCGGCATGCGTCCTCAAGCAGCTCGTGATGCAATCCAAAACAGCGACAAAGCTGATTCATTCCGAGGACTTCGCGATTCAGGTAACCGCAAGCCAGCGCCCGCCGCATACCGCGACGTCTTCGAAGCGTTTCGCAGATCAGTTGGAAAGTCATCGCAGTAGCTTTTACAGCTTTGCGAGCGGTCGGAGCTAGCGCAACTACCCTGGCAGATTGTCTTTACCCACGTCCTTAGTCGACTCATGAAACGGCCGGTACACGCAAGCCTGAAAGGCTTCAACAACAAAGCCCAGGGTCGCGCAGCGCACCCTGGATAGGAAAAAAGAATTGACCGAAACCCCAGCGGGGTTTGACAAATTTTGGAGTTGTGAAACCCTTTCAGGGTTCGTGCGTTCGGAGGTGACAAGAGACCCGGAGTGCGCTGCGCGACCCCGGGCTATGTTGTTAAACAGCTTCGCTGTTGGTTAACACTGCCATTTAAGGCTTGGTCCGAAAAAGTTGTGGCTAACCGCGGCACAAATGAACCTACGTATTCAACCTGAAACAAACCGATCGGGACTTTCATGCACATTGTTCGCGGCAGTCAAATCGAATTCGTCCCCGCTTCGCACGAAGACCCAACCGCCCCAGGCGTCTTGAAACGCGTTTTGGCGACCCATGCCAATGTGATCAAGGGCCAGATCATGATGGTGAACTGGGCGCTGCTGCCGGTTGGCAAGGCTTTCCAGGCTCACTATCACGAAGACATGCAGGAAGTGTTCATCGTACTTAATGGGAAAGTACAGATGACGGTCAACAAAATCGATCACGCTCTGACCAAAGGCGACGCGATCATCATTGACCCACGAGAAGTTCACAAGATGGAAAACAAATGCCAGCACGATGTCGAGTACATCGTCTTTGGTGTTTCCACAGGCGAAGACGGCAAAACAGTCAACGTCGAATGACTCGATGAACAACCGTTCGTTGCCAAGCTGCATCTCCAAACGCACCGCCGCCACTCTTCCTCTCTCTGTGCGAGTAATACGCAGGTGCAAGATTTTTGTTTTTGGCACATTGCCTGACTAAGAGAGCTAGGTTTCGTTGGACAGAACTGTGCCACCAACGATGCGGGAAAGACATGCTAATTAACGTCCAAGCCTTCGACTCAAAGACCCAAGGCCTTGCAAAAAAACAAATCCAGAAAGCCTTTGATTCGGATTTTGGCGAATCGTCCATCAACGAAATTGATGTGAAGGTTTCTACAAGCCAACGAGATGACACCAAACTATTTTGCTGCTGCATCAAAATGCTGATGCAAGACGGCGGACTGGTTTCGTGTTCAGCAGCATCTCAAAGCTTGGAGAAAGCAATCCAAATTGTGTGCGATCGATCAATCCGAATGTTGAACCGTTTTCAAAATCAACCCGAGATCTTTCGTCCTCGCGCGCTGACAGCTTGAACCGCGCTCGGTAACCCGCTTAAAAAGATCGCTCGAAAATGCGGGCGCAACCTAGACTTCGGTACATGAACACTTGGAGACAATCATGAGTAGTGACGAGCAATTTGGGCCAGCCACAATAGACTTGCCTGCGGGCAAACGATGCGGAAAGCGGAAGACTCGAACAGAGCTGATTTATGTCGTAGATGACGAACCTATCATGACGCAATTGATCAGTTCGCACCTACGATCGGGCGGATACAGCTGTGTTCAAACATTCAACGATGCAATTAAAACGATTGATGCTCTGCATACAAAACCGCCAGAGCTATTGATCACTGATTTGCTGATGCCCGAAATGAGCGGGCGAGTTTTGATGCACTTGGTAGAGTCAGATCCAGAACTTGCGTCAATTCCAATGTTGGTCGCTTCGGTTCAGTCGCGAGACGATCAGATCGAAGAAATCATGGAATTGGGCGCCGTCGGATTTGTTGGCAAACCAGTTGATCGTGAAGCCTTGCTGGACCAAGTGGACCACTTGCTGGAGCAGCAACAACGGATGAATGAACTATCCAAGTCAGCGTATTCTGAACTTGAAAGGATTCGCCATGTCAGAGCGCAAAGTCGACGGATGATTGAGGCGCAGTTGAGAAACGAACTGCGTTGGGACAAGGGCTAGAACCCTGACCAGGGTAAATCACTTGTTCAAAGTAGGTTGGGCATTCTTGCCCGACTGAATGAAAAACGCTCTGAATCGGGTAAGAAAAATGCCCAATCTACAAGCGACTCAGATTGAAAAAGTGAGCCTCCTGGAATCCTGACCCGTCGACTTGTAAAGACGCGTTCGGCAGTGGCAGGGCACTCGCCACTGCCGAACGCGCAAGAGAACTTTCATTTGCGAAAATAGCGATTACCGATCGTCTTCGATCATCTCTTCAAGACTATCCAATCGCTCTTGTAGCTCTTCTATTTCGTCGAAAATCTCTTCGAGTGCCTCAGCGACGTCTTCGTGCATCTCATCTTGGTCGTCATGCTCATGATCACCATCGTGGCGGTGGTCATGATCTGAACCGCGAGAACTTTTGCCACGGCGGTCGTGATCTTTGCCGTGACCACGATGGTCTCGCCGATCGCGCTGGGAACCACGCCCATGCTCACGATCGCGCCCGCGTTCTGCACCACCTCGCTCTTTTTCGTGACTGCGATTAGGCCCATGACCTTCCCGTCGTCCGTGCCCTCTCTCTCGCGCCGATTTTTCGCCGCGATCTCGACCGCCCCGCGATGCGCTAGGCTGATCGCCCCGATCAGTCCCGCGGCGTGAGCCAGTATCTCGACCGCCCCGCGAACGTGCTCCGTTTGGCCGGTCTTGATTTTCGCCTTGGTTTTCAACCATCGCCGTAATGCGTCTAGCAGCATCCTCCATCCCAGCCGCATTCAGGTGCATGATGGCCAAACGCAGATGTTGGTCTCTACCAAGCTCTCCCTTCTGATCTACCCAGTCTTGTGGATTGGCTTCTCGCCTTCTCCTCATTGCGTCCATCAACGCGTTACGAAGCTCTCTCAAATCTTCTTGACGCGCGCCTCGATTCACCATATCGCGAAATTCCGCCACCATCTCTTTGATAGACATGTCACCTACGTCCGCGATTTCCTTATTAGCTGACGCTGACTTTTTGCGATCTGTTTTTTGTTTTTTCGAGTCATCATCACCGAAGGCTGTGCCTGAAATCAGCATGATCGAAAACGCAAGCAAAAGAAGTTTCTTTGTCATCGTTTGTTCCCTTTAAGGCCCGGATGTTGAATTGATTGAGGGTCCGCAAGGCATTCAAACCAACCGTCCCCCAACGGTGATTGAACCCCTCATCGGCTTTCATGGGTCGGCAAATATCAGATCAAATCGCAATGTGCCTTATCAAGGCAATTGAAAGATCCGGCGTGCATTATCGGTGGTGATTTCTGCCAGCGACTCAGGCGAAACACCTCGAACGTTCGCCAAACAACGCAGGGTATGTTCGACGCGCGCAGGCTCGTTGGGACGACGACCACGTAGCGGTTCGGGACTTAGGTACGGTGAATCCGTTTCAACCAACAAGCGATCATCGGGAACCATCTTGGCGACGGCCCTGAGCTCATCACTTTTTTTGAACGTGACCATACCAGCAAAGCTGATGAACAATCCCTGGTCCAAACATTTTTCTGCAGTCTGGATGTCGCCCGTAAAGGAATGCATGATTCCGCTGGGAACCGATTCCTGCTTTTCCAACTGGTCAACTATCAAGTGCCCACTTTCACGCATGTGGATCACCATTGGCAATCCTGTTTTTCGACAAAGCTCCATGTGCCGGTCAAAATAGTCATGCTGCATTTCGATTGGTGTGTCATCCCAATAGCAGTCCAGCCCAGTTTCACCGATCGCGCGAACGCCCGGATACGCTACCAGCTCTTCGATCACACTCCAATCATCGGGTTTTGCCTCCGCTGCACTGTTCGGCTGAATTCCAACAACGGCGTACAAGTAATCTGGAAACTGCGCCGCCAACTCACAAGCACGGCGACTGGTGATCGCATCGATACCGATCACTGCGATGCCAACCAACCCTGCTTCTTTTGAGCGCTGGACAACTTCATCCACGCATTCGTCAAACGCATCAACGTTCAGATGCGCATGTGTATCGAACAGAGTAAGTGTCATCGCGTAAAGAAGAATCGAGTCAAGTGATAAAAGACCGGCGCGGCAAAACAGATGCTGTCGATTTGATCTAGGACGCCAGCATGACCTTGCACCAAAGTACCCGTATCAGTCACGCCACGGTCACGCTTGATCGCGCTCATTGTCATCGTGCCCGCACACGCCATCACGGTCACGACTGCGCCCAACACGCCGGCTTCCCAGGGATAAAACGGAGTTGCCCAGCACAGCCCCGCTGCAATCAAACCCGTCGTGACCATTGACCCCAAAAAGCCTTCCCATGTTCGGGATCCGTTGATTTTTTCCGCAATCACATGCTGGCCTGCAATTCGACTCCAGATACGTTCAAGTACAGAAGAAAGCTGTGCGATCAAAACGAAAAACAATAGCAAGCTAATATTGCTGCCTTGCCAAGGTACCGTTTCGTTGGTCGTGTACAGCTTCAGGTCCAGGATTGCGGGCGTGTAGCTCAGTGCATAAACACAAATCAACAATCCAATCTGAATCTTGGCCGCCCGCTCCAAAAATCGCTTGTAATCGCCAGCAATCGCGGACCGCGCCGGAATGAACAAACTGGCGTAAACAGGAATCATGATGCTGTAGAAACCGTAGAAATCAATCTTGCTTAGCCGCCCCAGATACTCTGGCGGGTCACTCCCCAACGCGATCAAAATGTACTGCAGTGGTGTGAATATAAAGAACACCCAGAACAGCGAGCGATGGTCGCCGCGGCGCGTTGGCGTCATCGTGATGAATTCACGAAGCGCCCAGAACGACACGAACCCGAATAAGATCACGACCCCGACGCGGTGCAGCAAAAAACCAAGCCCCAGGATCACTGTCATGATCCACCACACGCGCAATTTGTGATTGAATCGTTTAACGTGTGCCTGTTCAATCCCAAGACTTTCACGGCGTGCAAGCAACACGCCGACCAATGTTGCAATCCCCAACGCGATCAAAATCACAGCCAACAACACATACGTGTTGTATGAATGCCATGCGGTCGGTACGCCTTGGGCGAGTATCATGCTTTGCTGAATGTTTGTTTTATGAAAATTGAAAAGTAGTTTGCCACGTGACGAAAACTACGCGGTCGCCGAAAGTCTTTCTGTTACCGCAGCACCCATCGCTTGTGTGCCGATGCTGTCACCGCCGCCTGCGATGTCGGCCGTCCGCAAGCCATCCGCCAAGACTTGTTGGACCGCTGCTTCGACAGCTTTGGCCTCATCGGTCAATCCGAGTGAGTGACGTAACAACATCGCTGCCGCCAAAATTGTGGCCAACGGATTCGCAATGTCTTGGCCCGCAATGTCAGGAGCAGAACCATGAATCGGCTCGTACAACCCTGGACCGCTATCTCCCAACGACGCGCTCGGCAGCATGCCTAGCGAACCCGGCAACATCGACGCCTCATCAGTCAAAATGTCACCAAACATGTTGCCCGTGACGACCACATCAAAATCTTTGGGCCGATTGATCAAATGCATCGCCATGGCGTCGATCAAAACCACATCATACTGTACATCAGGAAACTCTTCAGCCATCACACGCGCCGCAACTTTCCGCCACAACCGGCTCGGCTCCAGTACATTCGCCTTGTCGACACTGGTCAGGCGACCGCCGCGACCCTCAGCAGCCTTGGCGGCCATCCGGACGATCCTTTCGACTTCCGGTACGCTGTAAACCATCGACTGGAACGCCGATTCGGTGGCTCCTTCACCTTCGCGACCAGAATCACCAAAGTAGATACCGCCCGTCAATTCTCGCAAGAATAGAATGTCGGTCCCTTCGATGATCTCTCGCTTGAGTGGCGACGCGTCAACGAGCTGGTCAAACAAACGGATGGGCCGCAGATTTGCGAACAAGCCCAACTCTTTGCGAATCTTTAACAGCCCAGCCTCGGGACGTGTGGCGGCGTTTGGGTCATCCCATTTGGGACCGCCGACTGCCCCCAGCAAAATTGCGTCGGACTGTTTACACGCGTCGATGGTTTGCTGCGGCAACGGGTCGCCGGACGTATCGATCGAGATTCCACCGATCAAGTGCGATGAAAAACTGAATTCATGGCCAAAGGTCGTCGCGACGACTTCTAGCAACTTGACGGCTTGATCAACAATTTCGGGGCCAATGCCATCGCCTGGCAAAAGAACAAGATTGGCTTTCAAAGTACGGTTCCGAGTATGCGGCTAAACGATTTTTTCAAGGAAATCCATCGGTAACTCCAACAACTCTAGCGGAGCCAACGGGAATCTTGAAGGCGACGGAGTTTTACATCAAGTAGTCCGATTCTAGCCAGCCATCGCCTACGCAAAAAATCAAGCTGTAACGGACCGCTAAGCGATGATCTCTTTTGCGATTTCCCCATGAACATCGGTCAATCGAAACGGGCGGCCGTCGTGCATGAATGTCAGCTGTTCGTGATCGATTCCCATTAAATGCAAAAGCGTTGCGTGCCAGTCATGCATGTGAACTTTGTCGCTGATCGCATGGTGCCCAAATTCATCGGTTTCACCAAAGCTGAATCCACGTTTGACGCCACCGCCAGCCAGAAAGAACGTAAACCCATAAGGATTGTGGTCGCGCCCGGTGCCGTTTTTCTGAGCGTACGGCGTGCGTCCGAACTCTCCTCCCCACCACACCAATGTGTCTTCCAGTAGTCCGCGCTGTTTCAGATCCGATAACAGGCCCGCGATTGGTTTGTCGACCGCGAATGCATGGTCCTTGTGCTTGCCCAAATTCGAGTGTTGATCCCAACGCGGATTATTCGAATTGTCACCATAGTTGACTTGGATGTAACGCACTCCTGCTTCAGCGAGCCGGCGAGCCATCAAGCACTGCTTTCCAAAATCCTCCGTTTTCTTTTGATCAATGCCATACATCTCTAACGTTTTGGCCGATTCATCTTGCAGTTCCAAAATACTGGATGCATGTTGCTGCATTCGCCACGCTAATTCATAAGAGTGAATGACAGCGTCTAGTTCACCGCTTGGCGGCTGTTGCTTGATCTGAATCCCGTTGATTTGCCTCAGTAGTTCAAACTGCTTCGCTTGCTCTTTCGTTGACAACTGTGGATGGGCGAGGTTCCGAATCTTCGCCTGCGTTGCCGACACACCGGCACGCCCGACTGCCGTTCCCTGATAGTGCGCCGGCAAAAACGCATTGCTGTAATTTCGTGGACCACCATTGCCCATCGAAGGTTGAATCGTCACAAACCCCGGCAAGTTTTGATTCTCGCTACCAAGACCATACAGCACCCAAGATCCAATACTTGGGCGCACCAAGTTGATCGAACCAGTATGTAAAAACAATGTAGACGGCCCATGTGCGACCCCGTCTGTATGCATCCCTTTCAAGAAACACAGATCGTCGACATGCTGGGCGATGTTCGGAAACAAGTCGGAAACATACTGACCGCATTGACCATACTGCTTGAATTTCCAAGGCGACCTAAACACACGATGCTTGGTGATCGTTTTGGTTTTGGCAAGCACGCGAGCGTCATCGAATTCGACCATTTCACCGTCGCGATCGGCAAGCGTCTGTTTGTAGTCGAACGAATCAACGTGACTTGGCCCGCCTTGCATGAACAAGAAAATGACGCGTTTCGCGCGGGCGGGAAAGTGCCCCGTTTTTGATGCCAGCGGATTGCTAGGCGAAGCGTTAGCCTGTTGATGCGCCATCGCAGCGGCGGAAAGAAACCCAAATCCACAACCGGCAGACTTGAGCGCATCACGACGCGAAATAAAACGATTCGGACTCATCACGTCACCTACTTTAAGAATCGAAAATCGACACTCTGGAACAACGCTTGATACAAAGCAGCCAAGCCAGAACTCAAGTCTGATTTGTACGTCTGCAAAAACTTGATGGCAATCTCGGATTCGCCCTGACTAGGCTTGCGGCCGAGTACCTGCAAGTAAACGGATTCCGTCAACGCAGGCAACTCGGGATCACCATTCTTTTTCAACTGCGTCTCCGCCGCCAGCCGGCATTGAGTCACGACAAATGGGTGATTCATCAAGAACAATGCTTGCGACGAAATTGTGCTGCTGGACCGTTTTCCCTGTTGAATATTCGGATCCGCAAAATCAAACACCTCGAACGATTCCGGCAGCGTGTTGCGGAAAACAGGCAAATACAAACTTCGGACTTTCGAGTCAAAAACGTAGTTGTATTCGACCTTCGTTCCCGCCTTGATCGTAGGCCCACCAACTGCTGTGTCCAAATTCCCGCCCACTAGCAACAGCGAATCTCGAACAGCTTCTGCCCGCAGGCGTTTACGATTCATACGCCATAGATGCGTGTTGCTGGGATCAACTTTGACGTTACTTGACTTGCCAACGGTACTCATTCTGTAGGTTCGCGAAGTCACGATCTTGCGGACCAACGATTTGACCGACCATCCATCGGCAACAAACGAGTGCGCTAGAAAGTCCAGTAGTTCTGGATGCGTTGGCGGTCGGCCCATTGACCCAAAGTTATCCAGCGATGTCACGATCCCTTCGCCAATCAACCAGTACCAGATACGATTCGCCATCACTCGCGCAGTCAGCGGATGCTCGGGCGATGCAATCCAATCAGCAAGTTGTCGTCGACCACTTTGATCGTCAATCGGCATCGGTTGCGGAGCTGAAACAACTTGCATGAACCCACGTGGAACGATGGGGCCGTTGTTGTGGACAACGCCACGAATTGCCAGATGAATATCGGCTGGCTTGGGTTCGTCGGCGCAAACCATTGCCATTTCTTTTTTAGGAGCTGAACGCGCAAGTTGCTTCAATTCAGCCGTCAGCGAATCGACCTTCTGTTCCAAAGTCTTAATCAGCGTTGTGTCGACCGAGGGCGTTTTTGCCTTCTGTGATTTAATATCCTGTGTCCCGGCGACATTTCCCTTCGTGTCTTGGGGGATGAAAATGATCGCATCAGCAATCACAACACCGTCAAACGTATCCTTGTTCGAAATGGTGACCAATGTTTCAGCTTGCGAATCAAAATCAAACTGTCCGAGCGATATAAAACTCTTGTCGATGGGCGGAACCTTGCGTTGATTGACCAATCGTTCGTGTTTGCCATTCTTGTCGACAATCGTCACGGGGACTTTGGTCGCACGATTCGAACCGGGACTGTAGCACATTCGCACTTCGTAGGTGCCAGAGTCAGGCAGGCGAACTTTGTAGACCACTTTCTTTTGCCCCTTGGCGTCAGTGGCATCATGAATGTAGTGCTCGCCAACGTAATGCGCTACCGATGTCGATTCGACCCACTGTCCAACAATTTTCGCGTCCGAAGTATCAAGCACGATTCCCTTGATCGACTGGAGTGGAATCGATTTACTTTTGGTTACTTTTTTCGATGCTTTGCCTCCCGCCTTGCGAAGCGCCTTGTTCGCAGCAGCAAGTTGCGATTGGAGTTCCTTGCGTTTCAATTCATATTCGTCGATCCTAGCCTGTTCACTTGGCGACACTGGCAACGCGACTTTATTCCACGTGGAAACGTTCGAGTGGATGACGGCTTTGGTGCTTTTTAAAATTCCTGCAAGCGCGTAATAGTCTTGGGTTGGGATCGGATCAAATTTGTGGTCATGACACCTTGCACAGCCAATCGTCATCCCCATCATCGCTTTGCCGATCGTATCAAGTTGCTCGTCAACGATATCCATCTCCAAAATATCTTTGTCTTGCAATTCAAAGTTGGTCGGGCCCAGCAACATGAATGCAGTGGCGACCATTTGCCGGCGCCGTTGCTCCCAGTCTTCGTGCTGCAAAAGATCTCCGGCGATTTGTTCACGCAAGAATTGGTCGTAGGGCAGATCGCGATTGAAGCTCTCGACAACGTAGTCGCGATAACGCCACGCATTGGGGAACAGCAGCGTGCGGCCACCTCCCGATGATTCTGCATAGCGAACAACATCCAGCCAATGCCTGCCCCAGCGCTCGCCAAAGTGCACAGACTCTAGCAGCCCATCGACGACTTTTTCATAGGCGTCATCGGAATCGTCGCGAATGAACGCATCAATCGCTTGTTGGCTGGGAGGCAAACCGGTTAGATCGATGTAGACGCGCCGAATCAAATCGAATCGATTGGCATCGGGGGCTGGCACCAAGCCGCAAGATTCTTGGTTTGCCAATACAAAGTGATCTAAGTCACGGATCGGCCAACCGACATTTTTCACAGTCGGTGGCGGTTGTTGACGGACCGGCTGAAATGCCCAAAACTCACGGCCTTCTTCGATCGTTGGGCTACTGCTTTTGGAAGACTCCAAAGGCTGTCTCGGATCACTAGCGCCCCGCTTTACCCACTCCTCAAACGCTTGGATCGTCTTTTGCGGCAGTTTGCCCTTGGGCGGCATTTCCAAGCCAGGATCGTTATAGCGAATCGCTTCGATCAGCAAGCTGTCGTTGGGATCACCGGGAACAACGGCGGCCCCAGAGTCTCCCCCTTTCGTCAAGCCGGTTGGCGAATCCAGGCGAAGCCCACCCTGTTGTTTTTTGGCCCCATGACAACGAACGCAATGTTCGACCAAGGTTGGCCGAACATGTTTTTCAAACAATTCGATGGCACGAGCCGAATCATCGGCCGACAGAACATTGGCGTAAAACAGAACACCAACGAGAACCGTGATTTGTAGGATCGACTTCATGGGTAAATTATATCACACCACCGCGAGCGATGGCGCGAATTCATCAACCCTTGATTCAGGAACCTGAATCGGTGAATTTGATTTCAGCCTTCGATTTCAAGCTCTGCTGCATCTTTTGACCCTGAGCCTCGACTAGCATTTCGACATCTTGGTTAACGATCGACTCAGCCAAACGCCCTTTTTCGGCATCAAAGTACATCACTCCCTTGGTGTTCTGGTTTGTGATGCTGATGGAAACAGGACCTGCGCCTTTGACAAATTCCATTTTGATATCGACTTCAAAAGCATGCAGTTTGCTTCCACTGCGTTGTTGTGTACCGCGGTAGGTGTATGTGTTGTTCAATTTCATTTTGCCGGCAGGTGACGGCGACGTGAAACCTACTTTCCAAGATTTACCGACAGTCAGTGGCTCAGCCGGAAACTCCAAGCTACCGTTTCGGCTCAAAGATTCGACCATCTCGCCTCCAGCAGGTCCCATCATTTTCTTGATTTCATCAGGGACTACCATCGAAACGATCTTGCCATTCGAGTTCATTGATTGCATCAGCTTTACACCAACGATACCTCGGACCATTTTTCCCATTGTTGGGTCTTGACCATCAGTACCTGCAGGCACATCCGTATCGACCCCCATTTTAATGCCGGCCGTTTCAACGTCGATCTTCATCCGTTCGATTCGCGTATCCATCTCGGCGACGCCATCTTTAACTCCTTTGACTTCCCATGTCATCCAGCTTTTATTGACGGTCTTGCTGGTGTTGTTCTGGCCATTCAGATTCATGGTCATGTCCATTGACTGGTTCATTTCCACAGCGATCTTGCTGCCGGTTTTGAATTTCCACTTCAAGGAAACCGGTTCTTGAGCCGTCGCGGTTGCGCTAGCAAAACAGATCGCCAAAATCGCAAACGCAGTGGGTTTGATCATTTTCATTTCAGTTCCAAAAGAAATTAGTTGGTTGTGTTTTTGGTTGAAGCCAATCTGACAGCTTATCACAAGATTTTTGCATGTGCGAAACTCACCTAAAAATGCTCGATTTTTGCTGCTTTTGATTCCGGCGGTCCTGTGAAAGTTAATCAATAACACCAAATACAAAATCTGTCCTGTGATCCGGAGATCTGGACGACAGAACCGAAGTATCTGTCATTATCTCTACGGAACGTGGATTGTGAATACTAGCAAAGACTCGAGAGGACATCGCAAGGTCCTGCGGATCCAACTCGGCGAATTTGATTGGCTTGCCATCGCAGCACAGGCAATCGCGATCGTTGCATTGTTCTACGCCATCCTACGAACTGGTGCCGTCGAGATTGGCACTCAGATGCACATTTGCATTTTGATCATCATTCCGCTTGTCATTGTTGCGCTAAGATCTGGTAGCGAAGCGTTTGCACGTCCAAAAATTGTCGCGTTGCTTGCAGCGTGCTGGGTCGCTTGGCTTGCGCTTGCCCTATTACAAGTGGCACCATTACCCGAAAGTCTCACCAGCGCCCTGTCACCGCAAGGCAGCAAGCTTCGCAACGACTTTGGAGCTTCACCTGGAAAAACGTTGTCATTGATTCCAATGATGACACAACTCGCATGGCCGCAGTACGTGATCGGTTTCGCGTTCTTTCTGATCGGTGCCAGTGCATTCAGGTCACGTCGATCACGAACGGCGTTCCTAATATCGGTCTGCGTAGCCGGCGGTGCATTTGCATGCTGGGGACTCCTGCAACGAGCACGAGGAAGTTTTGAAGTACTACCAGGCGTTGCCGCTCCTGATCGTGCAGTCCCGTTCTCCACAATCAACTACAAGAACGCCGCCGCTGCGCTATTGTTGGCTACACTTGCCGCTGGTCTCGGGTTGGTGATGACTCTGTTTCGGCAATACCTGCGCGACAAAACTCGCAGCTTGCGAAACGGCGACAAAAAGATCCATAGCAGTCGCCGTGGTTATGGTTTGTCGTCACAGGCTTTGGAGATACATGCGATCATCTTGTACATCGCGCTTGCCGTGATTTCAACGGCCATCGTGGTGTCTCTTTCACGTGGTGCCTGGATCTCGTTGGTGTTGGCAACCTTGGCGACCAGTCTGCTGATTCGCAAGTTCTTCTTTACAAAGAAGACGTTGATTGGTTTAGCAGCGATGTTGATCGTGGGCGTGATCGCCATCCAAGTCATGGGCGTCGGGCGGCGTGTGATGGCCAGAGCCAGCCAAACTAACGTTGCAACGCTGTCCAGCAACGACCGGATTTCTCACTGGAAGGACAGCGCCGAAACGGTCCTCCAATACCCACTTCTTGGATCCGGCCTAGGGACTTACGGTTACGCAACGTTGCCCAACCAAGATGCTGATACACCGCGTTGGTTCGAACACGCGCACAACCAACCCTTGGAATGGGCCGTTGAATTTGGATTGCTGGGAATGGCAATCTTGCTGGTTGGCTGCATCGCGGTCTGCGTGCTTTTGAAAGACCTGTATCGCGATCGCTTTGAAAGTTCGACGCCGCTGATCTGGTTTGTGGTGTGTGCGTTTGCAATGGTGTCGATATGCACTCAGTCGTTGGCTGACTTTGTCTTATGCACTCCCGCAGTGATGTGGACCTACGCAATGATTCTTGGCGTGACGTGCAGCGCAGTGGCGGATGGTTCAAAGGCTCGCGGCAAACGCCAACGAACTCAAACCATCAAAACAATTCCGGAGCAACCCGAGGCTTCTTTCCTGGTTCGCCTGCTTTGCCGGCCAGTTGGTTGGTCGCTCGTTTGTCTTGCCGCTCTTTTACTATCGCAGTACTGGTTGCAACAAGAAATCGTTGACAACAAGTTGTTGATGACAACCAAGGTTCCTTCCGCCGCACTGACACCGAACGAAAAACAAATCGATCGAGTTCGCAACCGATTGCTTGCTCGTGTTGAAAGCCGTCCACAGAATGCAAAACTCTGGCAGCGGCTGGCCCTTTGGGACTTGGCAAGTTTTCGATTGGATTTGATCAAGGAATCGGAGCAAGACGATCAGCGCGTGAGCTGGCAGCAAACGGACCTCAGCCGGATCTTTGGAATCTACTATGACGTACCCAGCGAGGATCGCGAACAATTGCTTGCCGAATGGATCAACAGTCCACAACGTCGCGATGCGCTGGAGGCTGCGAAAACGCACTTCAAAACTTCAATTGACAAAAACCCGCTGGTTTCAAAAGTGCATTTGCAGACCGCGTGGATGGCACCGCTGATTGAAGAAGAATGGCAAAAGCCCGCGCGACGTTGCCGATTACTTTCTGCTTGCAACGGTGATATACAGTTTGCAAATGGATTGCTGGCCTATCATGTTCGCGACAACCGAACGATGGTCAATCAATGGGCGAGAGGTTTGCGTTTCAAACCCCAGAATTTGTCGTACGTGGTGACATTGGCATCGCGGCGTGTTTCTCCGCAAGTACTCGCGAACGATGTCCTTGGTGATCTTCGAGGCAACCTGTGGATATCGTTGATCAATGATCTGTCGGGACGTAGTGGCAACGAACAGTTCCTGGAAGCCTTCATTCCCGCCGCAAAAGAAGCTGTCCGCAAGGATCCGTCGATGTTGCCCGGAAAACGGCACTACCACATGGCGGTGATGAGCCGAATCGTTGCCGACAACAAAAAGGCGCTCAAACATCTTCGCGCTGCTGTCGATACGGAACCGTCAAACGCCGACTATCGATATCAACTAGCGTTGACATTGATGCGGGCTGGCGACCTCATGGAGGCCAGAGAAGAAGCATCGTTGGGCCGAGCGCTCAAGCCGCGCCAGCCACGATGGAATAACTTGATTGACAAGATCGATAGAAAACTGGCAGCAAACCAACACAACGAGGCGCCGAAATCCAAGGAAATTGGGAACACGGCAGAATTCGTAGATCAACCCCAGCGACAGCAGCCATTCATTCGGTAGTGGGTTTCCATCACATTTGTTGACACGTTCATCGTGTTGATACTTTCTCAGATAGGCAGGCAGTTTCAACACGCCTTTTGCTAGGGCGTCCGTTGCCCCGCAACCGATTCCGGCTGAAGCCGGTACTACGAACGGTGCACCGGCGGGGTGGCTAAACGGCTGCCCAAGCCAATCTTTCATTTTGTAGCGGTTATGCCGCTTCTTATAGCGAAAGCCATTGCTTCGCCCAGGGATCGGTAAAGACGATATTCGGGATCCGAGTTATGCTGCTGAAAAGCACGCACTCGTTGAATCAACCACTCGTCCTTATAACGATCCAAGAATCCGCCATGAAGGTAAGAAAAGCGGTCATCACGGCCGCGGCTCCACAGCAAAACCGATTGCCGCTTCAACAGCTTGTTGACCGCAATGGTCAAGACAAAACTTCGTTGCAACTGATCATCGAAGAAACCCTGGCGGCAGGTGTTGAAGAGATTTGCTTGATCATCAAACCTGGCGACGAAGAAGCGTACCGGCAGGCCGCTGGCACGCATGTTGGAAGTTTATCCTTGGTGCAACAACCGACACCGCTAGGTTATGCACACGCAATAGCACAAGCTAAATCGTTCGTTGGTGACGAACCCTTTTTGCACTTGGTGGGCGACCACCTGTATTTGAGCGACACCGAAAAACCCTGCGCGCAGCAGTTGATCGAAGTCGCAACAGAGTTTGAATGTTCGGTTTCTGCTGTTCAATCAACACGCGAAAACAAACTCCCGTATTTTGGCATCGTTAGCGGCACACATGTCCCTCGGCACGATGACTTGTACGAAGTCGAACGAGTTTCCGAAAAACCAACGCCGACATTTGCTGAACAAGAACTCGTTACCGCTGGCCTTCGATCAGGTCACTACCTCGGATTCTTTGGCATGCACGTTCTCACGCCCGATGTGATGCCGGTCATCGACGGGCTGTTGTCGGAGACGACCGAGACCAAACCAACTTTATCAGACGCGCTGGATATCCTCCGCACACGACAACGCTATCTCGCCTACCAAGTGCGGGGCGACCGCTACAACTTGGGCATACAGTACGGACTGCTGATCGCGCAAATGGCAATCGGACTTAGCGGAAAAGACCGCGACCAGATCTTGACCGAGATGGTCGAACTGCTGGCCAATCGCACGGAAGGACGGTAACAAACATGAATCGTCTTGTCGAAATCATTCAGTCCGAAGACGATGCGGTACGGAACCAGTCACTGGAATCCGTTTGCAAAGATGCATCGCTGGAACAATTGCTGCAATACGCGAACGAATTGGATCAATTCCGTCGCAGCGAAAGTAACTTGTATCGTCGTGTCCGTGCCCTATTTTTCTTGGCCGCGATCTACCGCTATCACTTGCCTGGGCGTCTGGAGCCAACGCAATCGGGATTGATTCCCTTTGATGGCTACGAACACCTTTTGTCACGCCGGTTCAGCGAAGCGATTGACACGTTCATTGATCAGCAAAATTCAATCGGCGCGAGTGATGGGATTGCCAGCGCGCTAGCGCAGGCTTACCACGAACTTGGCTTTCAGACACTGGCCGATCAGGTGCGCCGGAGCGTCAGAACGGTGCGTGGCAATCAATGGATGTTCCGGCTTGGCCACCCCGATGACCATCCGTTGCGGATTCGCAAAGAATTGCTGCAAGCCAACGAGAAAGGGACATTTCCGATGCTGCGCGAAACAACCGCAGTTCGGATGGATTTTTCACACAGTGCTTGGAGCGATATTTTCTTTCTGGGGATGGATTTTCCCGACGGCGCCCGGGTCCTGAACGTGTCGGTTGACCTGGGTGTGCGAGGCCGAGACGCTGAAACGCGACCGCCAATCGAAACTTACTTGCGAGTCATTGACGAACCAGTCATTCGGCTTGGCAGCGTCGACCTTGGCGCCACGACCACACTCCAAACCATTGGCGATACGTTCGATTTCGCCCGCGACTATCTTGGATTATTAAAGGCAGCCGTGATCGCTGCCGGCATTGTCCCGCCAGGCTTTGAAGGCTGCCGCCAGTCGATGGCCGAACTGTTGGAGCGACTGGTTGGTCCCGGCAAGGGCCTGGAATTGGTCAGCAAAATCAATGACATCCCCAAAGGCTCGCGGCTGGCTGTTTCAACCAACCTCCTGGGTTCACTGATTTCTATTTTGATGCGAGCGACTGGACAAGTTCAATCGTTGACTGGCCCGTTGACCGAAAATGATCGACGCCTTGTTGCCGCTCGCGCGATCTTGGGCGAATGGTTGGGCGGAAGCGGTGGCGGCTGGCAAGATTCGGGCGGTGTTTGGCCAGGCATTAAACTGATTTGCGGAACAACAGCCCAAGACGGTGATCCGGAATTTGGCATCAGCCGTGGCCGGTTAATGCCGGTGCACCATGTGTTTGGTGAAGACAAAGCATCGGCCGAAACTCGCCAAAAAATACAAGACTCGTTGGTCCTGGTTCATGGCGGTATGGCGCAGAACGTAGGCCCGATTCTGGAAATGGTTACCGAACACTATTTGCTTCGAAGCGAAAAGGAATGGACGGCTCGCGGCGAGGCGATGGACATTCTGGACCAAGTCGTCGATGCGATCAAAGACGGTGACGTGCGCCGCATTGGCGATGTCACCACACGTAACTTCGAAGGCCCGCTGCAGACCATCATTCCATGGGCAACCAACCGATTCACAGATCGGCTGATCGAACTTTGCCGTGAACAATACGGTGACAAGTTCTGGGGATTTTGGATGCTGGGTGGTATGGCCGGCGGTGGCATGGGATTCATCTTTGATCCCCAAGTCAAATCCCAAGCACAAGATTGGCTTGGCCAAACGATGGTCAAAGTCAAGCGACAAATGCAAACGGCGTTACCATTTGCGATGGACCCAGTCGTCTACGATTTTCAGATCAACGACAACGGTACTTCCGCAGAACTCTTGTCCGGACCCGACGCGATGATGCCGGACAAATACTACGCTCTGATTTTGCCCGAATTGCTACGGATGCCAATGCGCGACCTGACCGTTGGCACACGAAATGAACTGCAACGAATTGGTAACATTTGTCGCGAATCAGGCAACAAGGGGACTGCTGAACTGTTGCTAAAGAGTGTCTTGCCTAGCGACAACGACGATAATTCCCACGAAGATTCGTTGGCCAACGCAATGGACAAATGTGGATTTGATCGAATTGCACATGAACAGATCCGCAGCGATCTGCTGGCGGGACGAATTGGACTTTCGCAAAACCGACTCTCCAATAACACAACCATCCAAGACGTCGGTGCGGCTGATCTGATTGATGTTCGAAAGGGCATCGAAGACAAATACAAGAAAATCGGACAAGCAGCAATTCGAGAAGGCAAGATCGCCGTGGTTACGCTCGCCGCTGGCGTGGGTAGTCGTTGGACCCAGGGAGCAGGAGTTTGCAAAGCGCTGCACCCGTTCAATCGCTTTGCGGGACGACATCGTAGTTTCATCGAAGTCCATCTGGCAAAGAACCGAGCGATCACGGAGCAGTTTGGTGGGACGATTCCACATGTCTTCACCACCAGCTACTTGACCGATCAACCGATTCGCGAACACTTGGACGAATGCAACAATTACGATTTTACAGGACCGCTGCACATTTCGACTGGACGTAGCGTTGGCCTTCGGATGGTTCCGACCGTTCGAGACTTGCGGTTCATGTGGGAACAAACCGCCCAGCAGGTCCTGGACGAACAACAACAAAAAGTACGCGAGAGCCTACGAGCAGCGTTGATTGGTTGGGCGCAAAGTGCGGGCGAAGGCACCGACTATACAGACAATCTGCCCAATCAATGCATGCACCCAGTTGGTCACTGGTATGAGATCCCAAACATGCTGCGTAATGGTTTGATGCAGCAGATGCTAACTAGCCAACCGGAGCTAGAGTACCTGTTGCTGCACAACATCGACACGCTTGGTGCGAACGTTGACCCAGGGCTTTTGGGCAGACACATTGACGGCCAATCGACGCTAAGCTTCGAGGTGATCGGACGACGATTGGAAGATCGTGGTGGCGGACTGGCACTTGTCAATGGTCGTCCAAGGCTTGTCGAAGGACTTGCAATGCCAAACGAGCAAGCAGAGTTTGGCTTGACCTACTACAACTCCATGACCACATGGATTCATATCGATCGTCTATTGGAAACGTTTGGGCTTAACCGAACCGAGCTTGCCGATTCAAAGCGAGTTGACATAGCGGTTCGAGAAATGGCAAAGCGTTTGCCAACGTATGTGACTTTGAAAGATGTGAAAAAGCGATGGGGACACGCTCAAGAAGATATTTTCCCGGTTGCCCAATTCGAAAAACTATGGGGCGACATGAGTGCATTACCGGAAGTCGACTGCAGCTTTTTTGTCACGCCATTGCAACGTGGACAACAGTTGAAAACACAGGCCCAGCTGGATCCGTGGAACCGCGACGGAAGCGCTGACTACATCAACAGCCTGTGCAATTGGTCCTAGCAAAACACGCACGTTGGCTGGTGTTTCACGACTAATTTGCAAAGTAAAGCTGTAGTGGTTTTGCAGATTCTCGGACTTTTGCCGCATCTCGGGGCAAACAAGCTAAGCATTTCGCGTTCACTGATCCGATACTACCCGCACAACCCGAACTATTGTCACGTTTCCGCGACTAATGAAACGGCACGCGGACAACATGATTGGGACAAAAGGCGAGTGATCGTCAGGTCGTGACGGGGGTCACGCATCAATACAACTTCTGTTTAATGGTGGAAAAGCGATGTCGGTACGGAAACTGACTGCACGTATGCTGGCGGTTCTTGCTCTCTTGAGCGGGATTTCAATTGCCAATGCACAACAGCAAGCACCCGTGAACGATCCGTTCGCGTTCGATCCTGATTTTCGCTGGTTCGAGCCTCTAACGGATGCGGACCTTGCGTCAATCAAGCCAAACCAACGGGCCGCCCGTGGTTGGTTCGGGACTTATGACCGGATCAAGCTCTACGGTTCGCGGCCCAACCTTGCGTCAACCGCATCCGGCATCGGATCGCCAACCACAGACTCGTCTTTTGACAGTGGCTGGGGTCATCGATACGAAATCGGCTACATGCTGGCAGACAACAATGGCTGGATGTTCAGCACGACTGACCTTGGCATTGGTGCGTTCAACACAGATCGCATCGAGCGTTTGAATCGTCTGAACCAAGACCAGATTGATGGTGGTGGAGGTGGTACACAACTTCCGCCTTTCGGTTTACCACCTGCCAATGAGCAGAACAACCTTGGCTTCAATGCACGATTGTTCTTCCTACAAAACACAGAGAACGCGGTCAGCTTCGACAGCTACGAAGTGTCAAAGACATGGCGTCTTACACCCTACCGTTATGGTGGATTCTTGGAGCCAATGGCTGGTATCCGATGGAACCGCCTGGATGACCTGAATTCGTCACAGACATACCTAAGCTCGCTAGATATTGACACTGTTCCTCCAGGTGCCCCACCGCCACTTTCAGAATTCGGCACCGCTGTGGAACAACTGACAACTGATCAAGTGATAACTGAGAACGAAATGCTTCTCGCACAACTTGGATTTCGATACACACGCTTCCGAGATCGATTTACATTCTCCGGAGACTTCCGGGCCTTCACGGGTCCCGCATGGCAGACAGCAAGAGCCCAGCGTACACAGGTCATCACGATCTATGATAATGCTGGAGTTGGTGGAACCGTACAGAATGAATTGATTCGTAACACAGATCCACTCTTTGACGACAACGACGAATGGGCGATTGGCTTTGACCTCCGAGGCGAGCTTGGCTATCAATTCACGCGTGACATTTCCGTCCGTGCCGGTGTGCAAATCATCGACATCGAAACTGGAGTCTGGCGTGGTGGAAACGGAATCTCATCCCTGCCAGGTGGAGACAGAGATCAAGATTGGTTTGCGTTCGGTGCCAGCTTTGGCTTGACCGTCAATCGCTAAGATCCGACACACCCCCACCCGAAAATCACAAAACGGAAGCTATTGAGCTTCCGTTTTTTTGTGCGTTTTCACAATTTCGGACGTCTAACCAAGTGCATTTTTCAAGTTCGCCGTGAATTCGCACCTGAAACGAACTTTTCAATTTCCGTCGACGTAACCTCGTGAAGAGAGTGGTCTACAATTTGGCAGCTTGATTCTGGCTTTTCAATTCGAGATAGGAAACACACGTGGCGGTATCTGATTGGTCTTGGCTCCCCATTCGGCGGACCGATATTTTGCCCACGATCCAAGACGCGCTCCGTGAACGGTTTGTTTTTTGTGATGACATCGCGGATTTGATATCGGCCGCAGTTTACGAACCGTGCAACCTTCTGCTCTGGGGTCCGGGCGGGCATGGCAAAAGCGACATGGTCCTCAGCGCGATCAGATCGCTGGGAATCGATGACTCCGAGATCTTCATTCAGTCGTTTGGCGAGGGGATGAGTGAAGACCGATTGTGGGGCGGACCCGACATGGCGTCACTGGATCATTGCCTGCGATACGATACATCACGTTCGTTCTTGGCACCGCAGTTCAAAGTCGTTGTTTTCGAGGAACTCTTTGATGCTCCTGCGCAAGCCTTGTTGCCGCTGAAAGATGTTCTGACGCGGCGCGTTTTCATGAATGGCCCCGAGCGTGTCGACATGGCTGCCAAAGTCGTGATTGCGTGCACGAACAAAGATCCTCGCGAATTTGCAGAAGACAATGACGCGGTGGCAGCGTTGATGGAACGCTTTCTATTGCAAAAAGAAGTTCGCTGGCCCGAGTACGGTGAAAAACAATACAAAGAACTGTTCACAAAGGTCAAACCGGCTGCCAGCGCCGCTGGTCGCGAATTGCACACGAAACTCGCTGGCGTGATCGCCGGACTGAACGAATCCAAGACGTTCATGATGTCACCACGCATGGCGCTTCAGGCCTTGGAGGTCGTCACCAACTGCGCTCGATACCGCACGGACAAGAAGATTCGCCCCGCCGCGTTCCAAAGTATTCGCTTTGTGCAAGGGATGCAGTCATACACAGCAGACTTGACCCGCAAAATTGAAAAGCTTTTGCCGGATGATGAAGACTATTTCATCCAGTTGTCTGAAAATGATTTTGATGGTGACGAAACCGGCCAACTCAAAACCCCGCGTGACAAACTGCCAAAGATCGTATCCAAATCATTAAGAACACGGTTCGTTCACGCCAGCGAGATCATCCAGGTTCTGACACACGCATTTTATCAACCGTGCAACGTCTTGCTGTGGGGACCAGGCGGTCACGGCAAGTCGGACATGGTGATGACTGCACTGAAATCGATTGGCTATGAGGATCAAGATATTTTCTTGCAGTCGTTCGGCGAAGGCATGAGCGAAGATCGATTGTGGGGCGGTCCCAACATCGCAAAACTCGACGAATGCCTGGAGTACGATACAGCGAGATCATTCTTGCCATTCGAAGTCGTTGTCCTGGAAGAGATCCTCGATGCGTCGTCTCAAGCTCTCTTGCCGCTCAAAGACGTTTTGACGCGGCGTGTCTTCATGAATGGCAATGATCCGGTTCCCATGAAGTCGAAAGTCATCATCGCTTGTACCAACAAAGACCCTCGCCAATTCGCCAAAGATAGTGACGCGGTAAAAGCTTTGCTGGAACGGTTTCCGCTTCAACTGGAGGTCCGTTGGCCTTCGTATACCCAGGCAGACTACGAAGCTCTGTTTCAGCGTGCCAACCCTGACGCCAGTTCAGACAAACGAAAATTGCACCGAATTTACGCCCACGTCGTCGCAAGTTTGGGTGACGATCGCGAAGGAGGTTTCCAGGTCTCGCCGCGTATCGCCCTCGGAGGACTGAAACTTTCTGCCAACAGCGTCCAGCGACATGGTCGTAAACGAATGATCGTGGAGGACATTTTGACGATTCGAAATGTCCAAGGCATGGAATCTTACCAGCACGATGTCGAAGCCCTGATTCGCAAAGCGCTTCTGGAAGGTGGCACGGAGGTTTTGTTGAGCGACATTGACGAACGGGCCACGCGCCTGCGAGGAAAAATGGATAGCATCAATGAGATGTTTGAATACGCAAAAACGCTGGAGGAAGATGAGCGAATCGAAGCTAACGATGAAGCAATCAATAGCATGGTTGGCTTGGTCAGCAAGATGGATCGTCTGAAACGCGAACTTCTGTTCATCGACGTTTCGGACCCGAAGCTAAAAGTATGGAAAGAACAAACTTCGCAACGAGTTGACAAATTGTCGGCAGAAGTCGAAGCAGGAAGCTGATCGATGGGCGATGAACCCGAACGAATTCATGTGCATCGGCGATGGCGCGACTTCCTGCGCTTTCATACTCATGTGACGTACCCGGACACCAGCGAGCGCCGACAACAGATCAATATCCAACAGGTGATCAAACAGTTGGATTCGATCGGGATGCATCACATTGACATTCCAATGATTTGGGACGGCGTGCACTTGGTCGATGACGGTCGCATCGCCGGACGAATGGAGATTGCAAAGCGAGTGCGTCTAACTTACCGCGCGAGAATGTGGGGTGTTGCTCAGAAAGCCGACGAGGTGACTGGGCGTTCTGGACGTGATATCGATAAATATTATTCGCTAGCCGACGCGCTCCGAGAAATGGAGTTCGATTTGATCAAAGGTCGCACCGACATCGATCGTGCTATCGCAAATGTCGCGATCTTGTCAACAATCAAACGTGCTTTGGCAATCGGGATTGATCCCGAGTTGATCACCCGCCAAGTCAATTGGGCGCTTCGCGAAGTCGAAGGCTTGGAATCGGGCGAAGTAGAGTTACTGGAGTGCTTGCCCGAATCAACACAGCTCAAGTCGACGAACAAAATGGATTTCCAGCAAATGTCAGTCGATCGTGGCGTTACCGAAATCAAGTTAATTGAAAACATAGACACGCGCGGAAAAATAGCATCGCTGTTTGGTGATGTGTTTGGCGGAAGAAAACAAGAGTCTGCCAATAAAGAATTGCACCCGCTGTCGGTCCGTCGCTTGGACATCGCATCACGACTGCTGAGCGAACCGGGAATCGAAGCGCTGTTAAGAATATCGCGGGTTGCCAACGAGTTTGTTGCGTTCAGGCCGCGATTCGAGAAAAAGATGATTCCTGCTGCAGATGGTGACCAAACGCGAATGCGGATGATGACGTCGTTTGACGAAATGACCAAAATGGCACCAGCGGCTTGGGCGATGAAGGTCGCGTCGCCAAAATACTTTCGATACCGGCTGGCAACGAAGAGTTTCATGATCCGAGAAAAGATCAAGAGGAGCGATAAAAAGCAGTTTTTCTATGCAATGTTGGATCAATCGAAATCGATGCAACAAGGTGAGCGGATCTATAAACTGATCGCCATTTTGATGAATCGTTTGCGAGCTGTTTGTCGTCGCGAAGCAATTCTTGGATATAGTTTTTTCGATTCAGTCGTGCACGAAGAAAAGATGGTCCGCGATGTACTTGAGGCCAAAGAGCAAGTCCACAATTTGAACCACGAGTTCTTTCTGGGTGACGACACGGACATCAACTTAGCTCTCCGCGAAGGCATCAAACGTATCAAACGCGTCACCGCCGAGATGGATCTGGATAAACCTGAACTGATCATCGTTACTGACGGCGACCATGGCATCAATGTCAAGGCAAAAGAACTCAAGGGCGTCATGCTGCATGCTTTCGTTGTCGAAGAATCCAACGAAGATTTGATCAAGCTCGCCGCAGCAACAGGCGGCGTTGCGCTTCAAAACTTGTAAGCACTCAGCGAATACAAAACTCCCATCATCACAACAAAGGTGACCAGCACACTAGCCGCAAATATAAACCACCCCACAGATTTTTTGGTTGCTCCGCAGGGTCAACCTCTTGCACTACCTCGCGGGGACTCTGGTACGGATTCGGTTCGTTCATCGACGGCCTTTCGGTGGGCCCGGACGCCTGGGCGGTTGATGATCTTTCACCAATTGACTGATCTGCTTGAACGAGTCGTGTTGCGACGATTCCAACCACTCGAACAACACACTTTCGGCGCTCGTGATCGTGGCGCCTGTCGACTGCATTCGGCGAAGTGCCGTTTCATGATCGCGTCCATGGCGTGCTGCAACGGCTTCGGCAACAACGTAAGGACGCTGCCCTTCTGCGATCAAATCCAACACCGTCTGCTGAACACAAACATGAGTCTCGATTCCAACCACGATGATTTGGTCGCGGCCTTCGTTCGCCCAAGCATCCAACGAGTCGCGACAAACGGCAGCGGAGAACGCAAGCTTCTCCTCTGGCTCAGGAAAGAACTCGGTCAATGGTTCAACCAGTGGCCCCAGTCCCTTTGGATACTGAACTGTCGCCGCGGTTGGCACCCCCAGCAACTGGGCCGCCTTCAGCAACCGTATTGCTTCCAGGACCACAGCTTCGCCCGAAGGAATCACGGGAACCAGTTTTTCTTGCAGATCGATCACCAGCAATGCAGAACGATCAATCTTGATTCGGTGCGGAGAACTAATGTGCGGCATAGACTCATTGTTGGTAGAACTAGGATTGAATTGTAAGAGCCAGCAAGGCTATTCATCGTTCGATCTTGACACCATCGGTGGGCAGCGTATCCTAACGGCTCAAAGTTTCTCTGATTAGCAGACAAATGAAAACCATATTCGTTCGCGCATCGATTATTTATCGCGTCACTGGCCCGATTTGCCAGGATTGACGCGGGGGAAGACGTTCACCATCGCGGAACGTTGAACTTGAGCATGCCGAACAGCTATACCCCCGTCGCCAAAGTTGCAGCGGGGGTTTTTTCGTACACGATTCAATTGACTGAAACCGAAAATCACGACTATGAATTCCAAACAGATCCTGATCTACGACACCACCCTTCGAGATGGATCGCAGGGAGAAGGCGTTAGCTTTTCGCTCAATGACAAACTGAACATTGCGGAACGATTGGCGGAAGTCGGTGTCGATTTTATCGAAGGAGGATATCCACTGTCGAACGAAAAGGATGTTCAATTCTTTCAACAAATCCGCAATCGAAATATCGGTCATACCAAAATCTGTGCCTTTGGTATGACACGGCGCAAAAGCATGAAGGCTGAAGATGACCCTGGCATGGTCGCGCTGGTAAAAGCAGAAACGCCTGTGATCACGGTGGTCGGAAAAACCTGGGACTACCACGTAACAGACGTCCTGGGTGTATCGCTTGAAGAAAATCTTGAGATGATTGCCGATAGCGTCGAGTATTTGGCAAAGCACGCCGAGGTCATTTACGATGCGGAGCATTTTTTCGATGGCTATGCGGCAAACCCAGAGTACGCACTCAAGACTCTTCAAGTGGCTTCGCAAGCTGGGGCTAAATGGATGGCCCTGTGTGATACCAATGGCGGTAGCCTGCCAGAGCGCATCGCGGAACTCACAACCAAAGCCAGCGAAACGGTCTCGCCCTACGATGTTCAAATTGGGATTCACTGTCACAACGATAGTGAACTGGCCGTCGCGAATTCTCTGGCCTCTGTCGACGCCGGCGCCACGCAAGTCCAAGGCACAATCAATGGGATTGGTGAACGCTGCGGCAACGTGGATTTGATCTCTGTGATGGCAAATTTAGCGATCAAAAAAGAAGGCTACAGCGTGTTGGGCGGGCGTTCGATTCAGCCGCTGACAGAACTCAGTCGGTTTGTTTACGAAACAGCGAATCTGCAATGGCGAAACGGACAAGCGTTTGTTGGGCAAAGTGCTTTCGCGCACAAAGGCGGCATGCACGTCCATGCGATCAACAAAGCAGCGAACACCTACGAACACATTGATCCAGCATTGGTTGGGAATGAACGGCGAATCTTGGTCAGTGAACTATCGGGACGCAGTAACATTGTTGCCGTTGCCACGAAGCATAACCTTGAGCAAGACCGCGAGCTGATGGACAAGATTTTGGCAGAGGTCGTGCAGCTTGAGAACAAAGGATACCAATTCGAAAACGCTGGTGCTTCATTCGATTTGCTGATCAAGCGGGTCGCAGGTACTTATCTTTCGCACTTTGAACCCATCAAATACCGCATTGTCGCTGGTGACCGAGAGAGTGCTCGGAATAACGTATTCGCCGAAGCAATCATCAAACTGAAAGTCGGTGATGTGCTCTGGTTCGACGCTGCGGAAGGGCACGGCCCGGTCAACGCACTAGACGCAGCGCTACGAAAAGCGCTCTCTGACACCTACCCATGCTTGAACGACATGAAATTGATCGACTACAAGGTCCGTGTCGTCGATTCAGGCGCGGGAACCGCCGCTGCGACCCGTGTTAATATCGAAAGCGGAGACGCCGACGAAAACTGGGGCACGATCGGCGTCAGTGAAAACATCATCGAAGCGAGTTGGCGAGCACTGGTAGATTCGGTGGAGTACAAACTTCACAAGGAAAACCAAAAACTTGGCGGTGGCATTCGCGAGGCCAACGCATAGCTCTTGCGCGATTGATCACAGTTGCGCGCTATCATCGCGATTCAAATCAACCAGCTGTCGCCTAAATCCTATAGCGCGAATCCGTCAGAGCCGCTAAAGGCCGGATTATCCGGACTAATTCACAACGCGTGAAGCTTTGCTAGCATCCTGGACGATCACTCTTCTACGTCCATGTACAGGTGCCTGCCCTCCCATTTTGCAGGCACCCATGGTCAGCCAAATACCAATCATACTCCCGGCTGATAAGAGCTCAACGATGACACAACCTGTCGACGCAGAAGAAACCGCAAAGACTAGTACTGCCAAAGCCCGTGTCACGCGTTCAAAAAGCACGGCGGCGCAATCTCCCTTGGAAACTTACCTCCGCGAGATCAACGAAACTCCGCTGCTATCTGCTGACGAAGAGTTGGATTTGGCATCGCGTATTGAGCAAGGTGATGTCGCCGCAAGAGACCAGATGGTACGTGCGAACCTGCGGTTGGTCGTGAACATATCGCGAGGCTACACCGGCAAAGGACTCGGCCTTCAGGACCTTATCGAGGAAGGCAACCTTGGGCTGCTTCGCGCTGTCGAAGGATTCGATCCCACTGTCGGAACACGCTTCAGTACTTACGCAAGCTACTGGATCAAGCAATCGATTAAACGAGCCTTGATCAACAGCGCGAAAACGATTCGAATCCCAGCTTACATGGTAGAACTGCTCAGCAAGTGGCGGCGTGCTACAGCTCGCTTGAGCGATGAACTTGGCCGAACGCCAACCAACGAAGAAGTCGCACGAGTCTTGGGGCTGCCCAAAAAGAAGCTACCGATCATTCGCAAGGCGATTCGGATCAGCAATAGCACGCCGCAAAGCGACCAAAGCGAATCGGGCTGGTCGCTGGGTGAAATGGTGATGGACGAGCGATTGAAAGCTCCCGACGAAACGATGCTTGACCATGATATCTTGCGGCATGCAATGGAACTGCTGGAAGACTTGGACGAACGAGAATCGACCGTCCTTCGCCTACGGTTTGGGCTAGATGGTGACGAGCCAAAAACACTGAAAGAAATTGGTGCCGAGCTTGGGCTGACTCGTGAACGCGTTCGCCAGATCGAAACCGAAGCACTCCGCCGACTCGCCGATGGCCTCACAGATCCACGAGATCGTTTCTAGTCCAGGCATCCGCGAGACTGACGTTTCGTCAACCCGATGTGATTCGACTTTGGTTCTTATCTCTTGCCAAAGTCCATCGGATGAACTTCAACCCGCCGGCCAGCGACAACACCGATAGGCGCCGGCGGGGAAATCAAACGCCTGGCCGTTGGACACTTTGGCGATGATGACACGGCGCAAAACCGGTCCACCGTTCCCGTAAGTTTCCGCTTAAATCCAAGTCAGCAAGAAGCCGACGGATTGAGCAATGAGGGACGATGTCTATACTGTCTACGTGGAGTTCGCAAGTCAGACGGAGATAACAGCATGAGTGAATACGGCGCTTTTAGCGACGATTTCTACGTAAACATGGTTCTTGGAACCGAAATGGATCTTCCTACGAGCCGTGAATCACTGCTGCACCATTTTGAACAAATCCAAAAACGCTACCCAACGCTTATCAACTTTTCATCGCGCGAATCTGGCGAGATGATCCTGGAAGAAGAAAAATCTGGCAGCGTCTATCGGTGGGCGTCTATCGACAAGAAACGTGTCGGCAGCGGCTGCGTCAACCACGCCTATGATTCGGCTCTGGAATTCCATCGACTCGTTTTGCAACTGGTACCGTTTTCACTTTCGGTAAGCCGAATGGACTGCGAATCACTCAGCATCATGATGGGATTTGACTTCACGTTTCGCGGAAACCACAACGAAATTGTATCCGAAGCCCTAGGTGTCCCTGGCGGATTCGAGGCCTTTTCACAGATCCCGATGTCAAAGCCTTTGTCATACGAACCAGCCATGCAATTTTCGCTGGATGACCAATGCAAAACGCAGTGTCGTATCAGCGTAGAATCGCGAACAACTGCATACCAGGTTCGAACCGGAGAGTTCACCGAAGATCAGATCAGCGTGTACCTGACGGTCCGTCGGTTCGACAGCCTGAGCGGCGAAGAAGATTTTGTCAGTGAATTTGACCGGCTCGCAGTCTGTGCTGCGGACCTTGCCGATGAATACTTGGTACCCAATGTGCTTCGCCCGCTACAGCAGACGATCTCTTCACATTCATAGCACGCGCGAAAGCGGCTGCATTCGCACTACGCGCTCTCAGCACTTTCCGCAGTTCCAGTACTGCCTAGCATCTTGCTCGCCACACGAACCAGTTCAGCTCGATTGCTTACGTTCAGTTTCTTCATGATGCTTTCACGACGAAACTGAACCGTACGTAAACTGACGTCCAAATCTGATGCGATCTTTTTCGTGATGTCCCCAGCAATCAATGCTTGAAGCACCAACTTCTCCTGTTGCGTCAAGGAACTGATGCGATTTTCTAGTTCGCCTCTTTCCGCATTCTCAGCACGTTGCTTACGATCTTTTTCGATCGCATCCAAAATGCACTCACGTAACTTGGCAGCTGGATACGGTTTGACCAAGAAATCAACCGCACCGGACTTCAACGCAGTAACGGCCTGCGGAATGTCGCCATGGCCAGAGATCATGACCACGGGAATCGAGTGCCCAACTTCGCGAAGCCGCGCCAACAACGTCATCCCAGTCATTTCAGGCAACTGAATATCTAAAATCAAACACCCTGGTTTTGATGCGTCATAGCTGTCCAGAAATTCAACTGCTGAACTGAAGCACTCGGATTGCAATCCCATTGACTCTGTCAGGGCCCTGCTTGACTCAAGCACTCCTGGATCATCGTCAACAATAAAAACTACTGGTTCAATGGCTGTCATAGTACAACTAGCCTCCAAATTCATGCATTGTCACTATTCGTCTGATTCAATGCGCGGCAAATGCAGAACCGTTTTGAATCCATGCGCGCCATTGGATTCAGTCAAAATTCCAGAGTGTCGTTTCACAACCAACTGACAGGCTTGTAGCTTCGTTCCACCGGATTGTTCTGCACCGTCTTCTGCTAGCATGCCAATATCCTCTGAATCATGCAAGACATCCATGGCTCTATCAATGGCAACAATTGCGTATTCTTTGTCGCAGGACAATTTCACACTTGTTGGACCATGCGTTCGCTTTGCGACGCCAGCGCCCACCAAGTGCCCAATTAGCTCGCGGATACGAACCCGTTGCCCCCAAACAACTAAATCGTTGTCCCCCATACCGCTGGAGTCCACAACAACACTCGATGACGTAACAACCAAGTCCATTAGCATTCGGTACAAATCTAGTTTCTCGAATTCGCCAGCATCTTCGCCCAGCACCCGCTTCAACGAATGCACCGTCTCACCTGCTCGGCACGCCTGCTCTTCAATCTGACCAAAGATGTTGACCAAGTGATCCGTTGTCACCTCCTGATCACTGGAAAGCTGAAACGCGCACGTGCCTGCCGTGTTTGAGATCGCGGCAAGTGGCTGATTGATGTCATGCGCAATCTGGCCAGCGATCTCTGCCATAACAGAACTCGAATCGAAATCTGCAGACTGATCATCACCTAGCGAGGATGGTGGGCGAGTAGCCGCACGAACCAAAAGCACTGCCGATACACACCACCCAACCACCAACAGCAAGGCAAGTGATTGGGCAAGCGCTCGCGATAACACTTCGCTGGCAAGATCGGATAACAACAGAAAGGTGGCAACAGCGCATAAAACGCTCATGCCTCCTACGATCCTTGCCGCCAAGCTTCCTTGATTAGGTAGCAACAATCAAAAACCAAATACGAGATCGTACTGAACTGCCATGGCGAACAAAATCAATTCAGTTCGTCAGTCAACACAAACTCAGCAAATGGAACATCGCTCGCTTTTCCACGAGGTGTCATGATCGCCTGGAAAACCCGATAGTTGATGGTTTCAGCAATAAACTTTGTCGAACCATCGGCGAATACGGCAACCACACCACCTGAGTGAGCCGATGTTGGCCGCGCAAAAGTTGACGAAATGGTCTCGCCATTTGGGTCAACTGTGGCTTGCGGGCTGACACCTGTCAGCTGCTCCAAAAAGCCATTCGGACCGCTAGCTCCTCCGCCATTGATCTTGATTATCTGGAATAGATCCCCCGCGCCGGCACCTGGTTCATCAATCGGATGCCAGACAGCACCCGCTGTGTACTTCGCATGCCTTAGCATCTGGCCTCTTGTAAAGTTCGTATCGATTGATGCGTCCTCGCCAACATCCAGGTCCACATCAGTGGCAGATGCTGTTAAGCAATCGGCACCATTCAAGAAACCTGGACGGTGCCAAGGCACTGCCTGGACACTCTCAGTCATCAACAGAGTAGTCCCCAGTCCATCCTTCAGGTCATCCGCAGAAATCGCCACACCTATTTTTGCCGCACCGTTGTACTTAGCATTGAACACACCATTGTGCTTTGTCTCTGCTGCAGCAACTGTTTGCGAAAATCCAACGGGAGCCGCGGTGTACAGTGTCATTCCATTGTTGGTGATGTAACTATTCAGTCCATTCGACCCATCATTCAGTGGATTGCTTGGGCACTGAAACACAGCAAGATTCGGTGCCGCCAAAGGATGAAAGCCATCGCCAGAAAGACGCCTGGAAGGCTGCTGTTCGCCACTACCATCCGCTAGAATCGGGTAGCGATCTCCTGTCCAGAGCTCATAGGTTGGCTGGGCGTCAAGGAACTGCAAAAGGGGAACACCATAGCCGCCAACCTTAACATGGCGTGGAACCGCTCCGCTGAAGTTTCCAGGATCACTTGGATCACTTCCGCCCGCAAACACACCATACTTATTGACGTAACCAGGAAAGCTGCCTTTCCGGTTTTCAAATTGAATCACGCCAAGCCCAAGGTTCTTTAGGTTATTAGTGCATTGAGTCAACCTAGCTCGCTCTTGAACCGCTCCAATCGCTGGGAGCAACAAACCAACCAAGATTCCAATGATTGCGATCACCACAAGTAATTCAACTAATGTGAAAGCCAGTTTCTTTTTTTGCATCGGTTGCTCCGTAAACAGTTTTTTGAGATGAGATGGTGACCTTACGCCACGGGCCATCGCGAAGGTCACTCCTATTATCACTCTTCGTGATGAATCGTGCAATTGTTTACACTGATATCAAAAGGACGTCTGATGGTGTCCGAATGATGCGAAATTGGCCTTTCATTCCACAATTCCCCGATTAGCCTTGACCACATCATGCCAACTTACCAGGGACAACTGACCCAAAGTAGCGAAAATTTGTTCAAAAAAACCCCTCTACAAACTGGTCACCTTGGCAATCCGACTGACATGGCAGGTAATTCCTCTTGATTTACCTAGATTTCAACCGGACTACACCGTTAGCGCCGTCAGTCCAAGAAGCAATGGACCCTTACTGGTCTCGGCATTTTTTGCTTCCCAATCAGTCTCACTCTCACGCCCAAGCTATCCACGAAGCGTTGGAGCATGCCCGCGAAGGATTGGCTGGAATGATTGGCTGCGAACCGTTCGAGACGGTGTTCACAAGTGGTGGCACCGAAGCCAATAATCTCGCTATTCACGGCATTTTTGCTAACAAACCGCCAGGCCATGTCCTGGTCTCGGATCTGGAACATGACTCGGTCGCCAAGGCATGCGACGCACTGGGGCCGGACTGGGTAGTCGAAGTTTTTCCATCTGGCCTGGATGGCTGCATTGATCCCAACGAAGTCCAAACAAGACTTCGAGAGGACAGCAGGCTGGTTTGCTTGCAAGCAGCGAGCCCAATTCTTGGGACCATCCAGCCGGTTCGTGAGATCGCCGATTTGTGCCACACTCGGGGGGTACTAGTTCACTGCGATGCCACCCAAGTCTTCAGCAAGGTTCCACACAGCCTGGAGGCCTTGCGGGCAGACACAATTTCGATCAGCGGCCACAAATTCTATGGCCCAAAAGGGAGTGGCGCGCTCTACGTCAGACGAGGCCTGGAGCTCTGCCCAATTAGCTTCGGGGAGCCACGAGAAATGGGCCTGCGAGCTGGCTCAGAAAATGTTCCCGCCTGCATCGGATTGGGAGCGGCAGCCTACCTCTGCGGAAAATGCTCAAGCGATGTGTTTGATAATCTAGGCGAACTGCGGGACATACTCGCAAATGGCTTGGTCAAGAATATTCCTGGCGCCGCAGTCCTCTGCCAGGACTCAATCAGGCTTCCCAATACGCTAGCAATTCGACTCCCGATCCAGGCAAGCGCACTCCGAACACGCTGCCGCCAACTCGTCTTCAACTCTGCTCAATCAGAAGCCCCTCCCGACGAAATGACTCGCTCATTGCGCGCGATCGGGCTCGCAGATTCAGAGATCTCGCGGACCGCTACATTCTCCGTTGGCTGGACAACCAGCCGCGATCAGATCGCAAGCGCAGTCGAAATGATCTCAGACGCATGCGAAGCTGGGATCTAGACTGATCCAGGCGATTCTGACCGCTCGAATTCGCCCTAAACTCGCCTCGCGGCAGCTAACATTGCCAGAAACCCCTCTGTTGACGGGAAAGCATTAGGCCGATGGCAATCCATGACCCAACTCAGGGCAAGCAGCCTTGCTAGCATTCGCAGATCTAGGCTCAGATCCAGAAAAACCAAAAAAAACTACCCGAAATAGCCTAAAAACGGTTAAAATTGGGAAAATCCGAAAAACCAAACCAAGGTGGACACTTAGTATTTGATCAAATTCGCGTGCCCACGGATTAGGCACGCATCGCGAATCCACCCGAGGCAGCCATGCTCAAAAACGAAGCACCCGCCCTTTGAAAGCCTAAGTTGTTTTGAAAGCATCCGTTACGAACGCCGATTTGCCCGCTAGCAATCATCGGCAAAAACCTCTCACGGACTTTCATATTTAAGGACATACTGTGGCTGACCCTAACAATCCGTCATCACTTCGATACGCTAGCGATCCAACACCTGAGCAAGCTGGACGCATTGCTCCGAGACTCGATTTGACCCCGACAGACGGCATCCAATCTGACCAGCGAGGCAAGGAAGTTCTCCGCCTGGCCCAGGAAGCTTTTGCAAAGACAGGCAGCTGGGTTGTCTTCTACCGTGAAGCAATGGGCACCGAGGGTTTCGTTCGCAAGCTATTCCCATCGAACAGTGAAATGCGAGCATTCGAGGACACGCCAGAGTTTGCTGAACTGCAAGAAATGATCGCTGCGGTCCGAAGCCAAGACACCTCCAAAGGTGACGCTGCCGAACCTGAACGAATGATCACAATTCGCCTTCCAAAGAGTCTTCATGACACGCTGCGAACAGAAGCGGATGACATGAACCTCAGCATCAACAAACTTTGCATCAGCAAGCTTCTGCAGCGCATTGAGTCGCGGTTTGTGCCAGTACAACAAGGCCGCCGACGCGGCCGACGGCCTGGCCCTCAAGGCCCTCGAAAACGTGATCAGGTTGCAGCACAAACCGAAGCCGAACAGCCCGCAACCACGGCCCAAACAACCGGCCTAACAGGTGGATCGAATCCACCTCAGTAGAGCAATCGCCAAATACCTCTGCAGGGCATCGAATAAAGCGAAAGTCGTCAGAGACTTTCGCTTTCAGCTGGCCGTGTTGATATCACTCATCCGCGTTGCCACAGGTCGCCCATGCGCGGCCGATCGCTTTGGTCGCTTTCGGCTTGCAATGGCCAAAACGCAAACCCCCAATATTTTTAACACGGCAACAATGACGCGTTGTCCGGTGGGGCAATAGGATTATTGATTGCTATGGCGTAGATTGGCTGGAAATTCAATTTTCGCAACGGGCAGCAGCTCTCAATAGCAGTGATACGATGATTTCCACCACTTTCTCCACCTCTCGTACAGACATCGCCGGAATTGACATCAGTGAGTTGGTCAAAAAATTTGGCACGCCACTCTATGTCTATGACCAAAGCATCATCGATCAGCGGATTTCCGAACTCGCCGACTTCGATGTGATTCGTTACGCACAGAAAGCGTGCAGCAATCTTGGAATCTTGGATCGCATGCGGCGAAAGGGAGTGGTTGTTGATGCGGTCAGCGTTGGCGAAGTTCACCGCGGGATGGCGGTTGGCTATTCGGCTAACGGACGCGACAAAGAAATTGTGTACACCGCAGATATCTTTGACCACGAAGCCTTGGAGATGGTGGTCAAGCATGGGCTAGCGGTCAACTGCGGTTCTCCCGACATGATCAGCCAGCTTGGAGAGAAATTGCCGGGAGCCGAAGTGACTTTGCGGATCAATCCAGGCTTTGGGCACGGACATAGCCAAAAAACCAATACCGGTGGCGAGCAGAGCAAGCATGGAATCTGGCACACTCAGATCGACGAGTGTCTACAACGGGCCGCTCAGCATGGTGTGACAGTGACAGGCTTGCACATGCACATTGGATCGGGAACTGACCTTGAGCACCTTTCGAATGTTTGTGACTCGATGGAAACCATCGCAAAGCAAGTCGGCGGAACCATCAAAACGATCAGCGCTGGCGGAGGGCTGCCCGTGCCCTATCGTCACGACGAAACCTATGTCGACTTGGCGAAGTACTTTCAACTCTGGGATGCGACACGCAATCGCTTGAGCGAACAATTCGGACATCGAATCGAATTGGAAATCGAACCCGGAAGGTTCCTGTCTGCCGAAAGCGGCTACTTGGTATCTGAAGTTCGTAGCGTCAAGACAGCCGGAACCAACAATTTCGTCTTGGTCGACGCGGGCTTCAACGATTTGGCGCGACCAGTGATGTACGGCGCCTACCATCCAATCTCTGTCTGCGGGCGAAACAATGACGCAGCGGCTCGCGACCAAATTGACGTCGTTGTCGGCGGGCCACTTTGTGAGTCCGGAGACATCTTTACACAACGTGAAGGCGGATTCGTTGAATCGAGGAAGCTACCGGCTCCGCAGGTTGGTGACTTCATCGTGCTGGAGAACGCGGGCGCATACGGGTTCGTGATGAGCAGCAACTACAACAGTAAAACACGAGCCGCAGAAGTCTTGATCGAAAACGGTGAGGCAAAACTAATTCGGCGACGCGAAACATTTGAAGATCTAGTGCGCAGCGAGATCATTCCCGATTAGCAATCAGTCGTCATACGCTAATGCACCTGCACTAGCGTCAACAATTCTCATTCGCCCCCTGCGCACATTTCTAGCCCGAAGAAAAATCCATGCGATCCCGTTTCCTTTCAGGCATAGCCTGTGTGGTTGTTTCATTTTTTCCGTTAAGTGCTTGGGGGCAAGCGAAACCGGAATTCGAGAGTCGCTACAACAAGCGATTCCTGAAAGAGTCATCGTTTCTAGGCAAGCAAGCGCCCGATGTGAACGTTTACGACGCAAGCGGAAACCCGTTTCGATTATCACAATCGCGCGGCAAACATACGGTGGTGGTGTTTGGCTGTCTCACCTGAGCGCCGTTCCTAAAAAATGTCTCCGGTCTGGAGACAGTGTTCATTGACTATCGCGATCGCGTCAATTTCTACTACGTCTACAAACGCCTCGCGCACCCTGAGACCAACAACTTTGTGGAGCCCGCGACCCTGGAAGAGCGTTTGTTGCACGTTGCCGAAGCCAAACGCATGACGGGTACTTCGATCCCATGGATCGCCGACGCGATGGACGACCGGATGACCAAAGCGTACGGTGGCCCCTACAACGGAGAGTTTGTCATCGCCCCGGATGGGAAAGTCGTTCGCCAAAGATTCTGGAGCAACCCAACGGAACTGCGTGCGGACTTGACTGCGTTGGTCGGGCCCGTTGAAACGCCAACAAAAATCGCAGACCTGCCCGTGCGGTTCAGGGCCGAACCGCGCAAGATTGCCAGCAACGTTGTCCCACGTATCGATTTGCCCAAGGGGTTATCGCCCGTTCAGGTTCAGCACAGCCAACCAGGCGAGCACCCGATCTTCGTCAAGCTTCGTGCCGAACTGACTAAGAAACCGGACGCAAAAGGGAAACGCAAAATGTACCTGGGATTCTACGTGGATCCGATTCATCGCGTTCATTGGAACAACGCAGCGGGCCCCGTCGAAGTTGAAATTCTGGCGCAAGCTGATTCGGGTATCGCTTCCACAAAATTGCTTGGCCCCAAAGTCCAGCAATCCGCTGACATTGACGCACGCATGTTTTTGGTCGACGTCGACAAGGGTGCGGATGCGACGGATTCAGAGAACGCCACATCTTTCAAAATCAAATTGCGATACGTCGTTTGCGACGATGCGGAAACATTCTGCTTTCCGATCACACAAGAGTTTGATGTCAGCCTAAAACCAGCACGTCATCGCAGCAGTCGACCTGGGATTTTTATTAACGACATATTCCGCAATGTCGCCAAGTACGACAAAAACGGCGACGGAAAAATCACACCCCAAGAGTTAGGCAAGGGTAACGTGACGATGTACATGACACACATCGATTACAACTTGGACAACGTCATTGACACAGAAGAAATCGAACGGTTTTACCGAATGTACAACAACGGTCGCGGCATCAAATAAGCCTATCAAACGATAGCTCGGTCGCGCAGTCCGTGTGTTAATCTTTCCACTGCACGACACGATGGTTTTCGGAGTCTCCAACCAAGAAACCGCCATCTGGAAGTGGGGCAATGCCATGTGGGCGCCGCAACGACAGGGTTTGCTCCGCCCGGCTTCCGCCCAAGACCGTTGTGATCGTATTGGTCTTGGCGTCAATTCTTCTGACCGCATGATTCTCGGTATCAACAACTAACACGCGACCCTGGCTATCGATAGCAACACCTTTTGGTCCTCGAAAAGTAGCCTCTCGCGGAGGTCCCCCATCCCCGTCGTACCCTTTCTTGCCCGTCCCTGCGACGTGGTAAATTCGCCCATCGCTCCGGTCGATTCGCCACAAGCTATTGCCTTCGCGTAGCACCAGCCAAACACTCCGCTCATCAACCGCCAACGAGCGTGGACCAAACACTGACTGCGTCACAGCGAGCTCGCCGTGCACTGGCAACTTCTTTTTCCCGTCGCCGCAAATCGTGGAAACCACACCGCTGCTCAAATCAATCTTCCGCACACGGTGGTTCTTTGTGTCCGCGACCAACAGCGCGCCAGCCCCATCCAACACGACACTATGCGGCTGGTCAAATCGAACACTGGTACCTTTCGCCCCATCGCCAGCGAATCCAGCCGTACCATCGCCCGCCACCAGCGAAGCGACATTTGACCGAGCATCTACTTTCCGAATCTGATGGTTTCTCGTGTCAGCGATAAATAGATTCCCGGCTTGATCAACGCGCACCTCGTGAGGCCAATTAAAACTTGCGTGCAACGCATCCCCATTGTCGCCGCTGCGACCTTGCTTGCCACTTCCGACCACACGCCTGAACTTGTGTCCCTTGAGGCCACACTCCCAAACGCACTGGTCATCGACGGTCGTGACCAAGACTCGCGACCCAACGACTTCGACACCAAATGGATTTCCCAAAGCAACCTCACGTCCATCACTCGGTTGGTTTGCTTGATAGGGCAAAGTTTGCTTATCAGGTGAACGCCCAGTCCCAGCAAAAATCGATGCCCGGCCAACGCCATTTGGTTCGTCCGCAACGCAGTCTGCAAAACAAATGGCGAACATCAACAACAAGAAACCGCCGTGAACTGGCTTTCTCATTTCAAACTATCCCTCGTGCAAAACCAAATCTGAATCAACCATCGATGATCGATGATTGTAACTCATCTACCAAGGTCAATGCACTGGCTGGAACTGCGGCTACTGCGCGATCGGCTGCCGACGTGGAATCGGTGCTAGAACTCGCCCTTGCGAAGCCGCTGCGGGCAAGCTTGCTTGCTGGTGCACCGTTACCACAACGCCACCAACAAAGAACAAGAACGAATTGACCATCACAATCAGCGTCACATCATGGAACATTCCATTGAAGAAATAGACTGCCAATAGAGCGATCGCCATCGCGCCAATAGCGCGCATTGGTTTGGAACTCGTTCTCTGACGAATCAACTGCCAAGCCGATAAAGTCAAGACACTGACCCAGCCCATGAACAACGACAGCCCCAGCAATCCAGTATCTACCAGGATCGAAAGAACAACATTGTGCTGGATGTACCCACGTGCTTGCTCGAGCGGCACACCCCACGTGCGGTTGGCGTGATACGGAACACTCTTTAGCTTGTATCGCCCCAGCCCGTGCCCCTTGATCGGTCGGTCCTTGAACATTTCGTATCCAACGATTGCCAACAACGGCCGCAGCTTCACAGACTTCGCAGCATCTTCAGCGGTCAACTGTTTATCACGCTTTAGGTTTGTAATCTGATCTTTAAGCCCCAGGAACATGGCCCCGGCCAGCGCCGTCGCAGCGATCAAGCCCAGCACGCGGACCCACCTTGGTGAATACAGCAAGACAAAAATGCAAACCACCAATGCCGCACCAATCCAAACACTACGTGTTAATGTTGCGTACATACCCATCAACATGATCATTGCGATTGCACCATAGATCGTCTTGCCCGCTCGACCACCATTCATGAACCGAGAAATCGCTGCAGCAAGACACGCGCCAAGCAAAACTCCATTGCCTGCTGGCTGCATCAATGGGCCACGAGCTCGTCCAAAGAACTCCCACTGTTCGGGGTCAACAATGTACTTTGGAAAAACGGCAAAGTGCCAGCCGCGCCATTCACAGACCGCGGTGATTGCAAGGTACAGCCCCAAACCCAGAAAGGCTGAAACAAAAAACTCAGCGTCCTTTTTGGTAATCGTGACAACTCTCGCAGCAACATACATACCCGCTGGGATCACCGTAAAGAATAACCACGGCGCGATTGGGTTTGTTTTAGGTACCGCCGGCCCACCAGTCGCGGCAGCGATAAAAAACCAACCGACAATGCCTGCCATCAAGCAGTCTGCTCGGTTCAGTTTTGGAAACTTTGTAAACCCCAACCTGAGCCCCAAGAACAGGGACGCCATCAGGCCGAACCAGAGGATACGATCAATACTCAACTGAATTGGACCATCGATATAAAAGAACGGGGTGCCAAAGACCGTTCCGACAACCAGGATCACCATCGCGGACCGCAGTATGGCGCCAGTGCGCAGCAGCGGAATCACCCAGATCAGGCAAGCGAAGAAAAAGATGCCAATCAAAAATTCCATGATGGCGGATCATTAAAGGGAGAACAGGCAGACAGAAAAACTGCGCCGCGATCGACAAATCGGAGTGCGGACAGCAAAATTCGACGTTAAAAAATAGGTTGAACTTAGGAACGCAATGTGGGCATAATCGCCAATACGGCAGTAAAACCCGGGCAAATCAAAGCTCTCTGAAATCCGGCGAACCTCACGACTTGACGATTCGTCATGATCATCACAGACTAACCAACCCATCAAGAAGCCGAGTCGAGTGAAACCAGCGACTTAAACTTCCGATGAAGGTAGTCATTGAGAGAAATCTCAACCCTATTCAGGGCGATTAGCTCAGTTGGTTTAGAGCGCCTCGTTGACATCGAGGAGGTCACAGATTCGA
>CAYNNP010000008.1:0-40911 GCA_964398215.1 uncultured Pirellulaceae bacterium
GCCGCAACCTTGGGCTAACGCCCAAGGCTATATGCTGTCGCCACTTCGTGGCTGGGTAAAGGCGATGCAACATCAGTTTCCAAACAGACACTCGTTTGTGGCGCCACCGCAATTTGTGGTGTGAAAAACTGAACAACTCCCCAAAAGCGCAACTTCAAAAAGCGTCAGCGAGGGACCGATTCAAGATTGATTGTCCCTCGCTTGGTGAACGACATGCGTTAGCCGTCGGCCAATTTGCGCAGAAATCGAACACAACAAAAACGGCGGCTATCGCCGTGCCGCTCACAAAACAAAAAACTCACAGACTCTCCGGCCTTGATGTGCGTGGGGTGCGAATTGGATCGGTTCTACACCATGGTTAAGACAGAGGCACACGGACGCATCCACGGCGCAACAAAAAAGGCCGGTGGCCGACACAGCCCTAGCTGGTGGCGTCAGCCACCAGACAGAATCTTGTCGCCTGATCATTATTCGCGTGGCGAGACGACTTCGACGAAATGCTTTGCTTCGACATCCAGGAAATCGCGAAGCTGGTGTCGGCAGCTGATCCCGCAGGCAACAATCGACTTGCCTTCCTTGATGGCGTCTCGGACTGCAGGAAACAAACGGTCTTCGCCAATTTGCTGTGAAAGATCGTAGTGTTCATAGCCGAACGATCCGGCCATTCCGCAGCAGCCCGAGTCTACTTCGTTGAGTTCAGTGTTTTCGATTTTGGCAAACAGTTCGTGAATCGAACCGGTGCCGAAAACCGCTTTCTGGTGGCAATGCCCATGCAATAACACGGAACTTGCGTCGCATTTCAAGTCAACGTTTTCGTCGGCCAGAAATTGGTCGATCATTTTGACTTGCTGCGCTACCGTTGTGCCAAGTTCGGTATCGTCGATCAAGTCTGGCAAATCTTGCATCAGCGAACTGGCACATGATGGCTCTAAGCACAGAATCGGCAAACCCTGCCGCGCGAAACTTGCTAGGTTTTTCATCGTCTGCAAACCTCCCTGCTTTGCTTCTCGCAAGAGTCCTTTGGAGATCCGAGTTCGTTGGCAGCAACCTGCGCCGGCAACGATCACTTCGTAGCCCAGTTGTTCTAGCAGTTCGACGGCAGCGAGACCAACTTGCGGTTCCATGTACGAATGAAAAGTGTCATTGAACAAGACGACTTTTTGGCGCGATGCCGACTGGCTTGGCGATTTCGATTCACGACTGGCCAGCAACTGGTCCAAGTTTTTGTCGGCAAAGGCGGGCAGTGCTCGGCGGCGGTCGATGCCAGCGGACTTTTCCAAGGCGAGACGTGAGCCAGGAGTCTTTATCACGATCTTTGGCAACCAATGAAATTTGCCGGCCAATTTCCTTGCTTGGTCAGGCATTCGGCCAAGGATTTTTGCAGCGAGCGAGATACCTTGTTTGTCGTGTCGCATTTGCAGTGCGTCAGATTTAAGTCGCGACATGTCGACAGAATTGGGGCACTCGGTCTTGCATGCCTTGCACTCCAGGCACAGATCCAGAACATCGTGAACTTCGTCGCTGGCAAGTGCCGAATGGGGGTCGTCTTGTGCTAAATCTAACTGGCCTGACATCGCCAGGCGCAGTGCGTTGGCACGACCGCGTGTTGTATCCTGTTCGTTTCGCGTTGCCATGTATGACGGGCACATGGTTCCGCCGCCAACCTTGCGACATGCGCCGACACCGTTGCATTGTTCGACGGCCAATCGAAAACCGCCTTGATCGCGATAATGAAACTGCGATTCGACTTCGTCCATTTTGTAACGAGTTCCATAACGCAATGAATCCTTGTCGGTCATCGGCGGTGCGTCAACGATTTTGCCAGGGTTCATTAGACCGGCGGGATCAAAGATTCGTTTGACTTCGCGAAATGCTTCGTAGAGCTTGTCGCCAAAGAATTTCGGAATGTACTCGCCACGCAATTGGCCATCGCCATGTTCGCCGGCAAAGATCCCGCCGTATTCGACCACCATTTCAAAGGCTCGGTCGGCGATCAACCGCATCTTGTCAATCTGATCTTGCTGATGCAGATCGAGTGCGGGGCGAAAGTGGATCACGCCAACCGACGCGTGTGCGTACAACGTCGTTTCAACGTCCAATTCGTCACAGCAGTCTCGCAGGCGTTTGATATATTCAGCCAGAACTTCAACGGGAACGCACGCGTCTTCAACAAACGCTTGTCCTTTCGTTGGACCCGCAACGTTGGAAATCAAACCAAGCCCTAGCTTTCGCGTTTCCCAGACATCTTTTTGATCATCTGGCACCGTGATCAATGGATGCGAATAGCCGATCGATTGACTTGACATTGCGTCGGCAAATTCAGCCGCTTTGCGATTGGCGTCATCAGCATCATCGCCAAAGAACTCGGTGATCATGACGGCGGCCGGATCGCCTTGAATCCATCCAGACATGTGTTTGGTCGCGGGATTCATTTGTGCTTCCACCAACACGCCACGGTCCAGCATTTCGACTGCGGAGGGGCCAAAGCGGTTGATCGATGGCACTGCGGCAAGCGAATCGATGTCATCATCAAAGTGGACGACGCAGAGCGCAGTCGCTTTGGGGTTGGGCGTCAAGCGGATCTTTGCCGATAGCAAAAAGGCCAGTGTGCCTTCGGATCCGACGACCAAATTGGCAAGGTTCCAGGTTCGTTTTCCTTGGTTGTTCGCAGAGCGTGGGCCAATGTCGCCGGTGTATCCGGCACCATCAACGAATTCGTCCAGGTTATAGCCTGAGACTCGCCGCATGACCTTGGGGTAGCGGGCGAGAATTTCCTGCTCGTGAGTCTCCACCAGTGTTTTGATCTCGCGATAAACTCGCGCCGATTGGTCGTCACCGTCTGCCTTGGTTTGCCATTCTTGGTCGCTGCAGGGGCCGACTTCCATGACAGTGCCATCACTGAGAATGAATTTGCATTCCAAAACATGGTCGATTGTTTTTCCGTAAACGATCGAACGTGTCCCGGATGTATTGTTTCCGATCATGCCGCCGATTGTTGCGCGCGACGTCGTAGCGGGATCGGGAGCAAAGTGAAAACCAAACGGCTGCAGTTTTGCATTGACATGATCGCGAACCGCACCGGCTTGAACGATTGCCCAACCTTCCGCTTCGTTTATTTCCAAAACACGATTGATATTCTTGGAAAGATCGATCACGAGACCGGGGCCAAAACTCTGCCCTGAAAGTGCGGTTCCGCCACCGCGCGGAGTGATTGGGACACGGTGCTTTGCGCAGAGTTTCACCGCAGTGATGACGTCCGCTTCGTCTTGTGGGACCAGCACACATCGAGGCATTTGTTGGTAGTGACTGGCGTCGGTCGCGTAAATTCCGCGAACGACTTGGCCGGTGAATACCTCGCCCTGTACGGCTTGGCGGAGTTCGGAAACAAAATCTTCATTCGTCGAGTCGGAATCCATCAAAACATCCTTTCAAAGTAGGCTGGATTCTAACGCGCCGGTCGCGATTCGCATTCACGAGCGAGTATCATGTGGGACCACAAAAACGTAAATCTACCAACGAGTGTCCAATGAAACGTCATTTCGCTGCCTTTATTGGACTGATCGTCGCTTGTGCCGCGTTGAATTCCTCGTTGTTAGCGGCGGCGAAACCGAATGTGCTGTTCATCATTTGCGATGACCTGAACTGTGATCTTGGGTGTTACGGGCATCCGCTGGTCAAGACTCCGAATCTTGATCGATTGGCGGATCGGGGTGTGTTGTTCCAAAATGCGCATTGTAATTATCCACTTTGCGGTCCCAGTCGTGCTTCCTTCATGAGTGGACTGTATCCGGATCAATCATTGATCCAACGCAATGCGATTTATTTGCGTGAGCACGTTCCGAATGTAAAAACGATTTCGCAGAGTTTTCGCGCTGCCGGGTATTTTGCGACGCGAATTGGCAAGATCTATCATTACAACGTTCCCAAACATATTGGGACCAGTGGACATGACGATCCGTATTCTTGGAATCGAACCATCAATCCGTACGGGCGTGACAAATGGGATGAAGATGAAATTTTTAGCTTGAAGCCAGGAAACTTTGGCGCGACACTCAGCTGGTTGGCAGCCGATGGCACCGATCAAGAACAAACCGATGGAATGTCGGCGACGCATGCGATTGATGTGATGAAGCAACATGCAAAAGACGACTCGCCCTTTTTTCTAGCGTTGGGATTGTTTCGTCCGCACACGCCTTATGTTGCTCCGAAAGCGTACTTCGACATGTACGATTTGGCTGACATCAAAGTTCCGGTCGTGCCTGATGGCTACTACCAGAGTGTGCCTTCGGAAGCGCGTCGATGGCTGTCGCGGCGAAAGGAACAGGTCGACTTGGATCCGGAAATCGCCAAGAAAGCGATCCGTGCTTACTATGCGTCTATCAGTTTCGCGGATGCACAAATCGGTCGAGTGCTGGATGCTTTGAAATCGTCTGGATTGGATCAGAACACGATTGTTCTTTTCACGTCCGATCATGGTTATCACATGGGCGAACACAATCACTATCAAAAGACGACACTGTTTGAGAACGCGACGCACGTTCCGTTGGTGATCGCCGGACCAGGAATTAGTCCAGGCCACTCGAAAAATACGTTTGCCGAAATGGTGGATTTTTATCCAACGCTAACGGAGCTTGCTGGATTGAAGCGTCCGCCGCACGTGTCGGGCGTGAGTTTGGTTCCAGCTCTAAAAAATCCAGAAGTGGTGGTGCGAGATTCCGCGCTAACGCAGCTTGGCAGCGGCTATAGTCTGCGAACAAAAGATTATCGCTTCAATGTTTGGGGCGAAGCAGGCGCGAGCGGCCGCGAATTGTACGATCGGCGTAGCGATCAAGCGGAGATGTTGAACAAGATCGACGCGCCTGAGTATGCGGAGGTTGTCGCTGGCTTGCAGCAGCAGATTGATGCTCGAATCCAGCAGGCGAGGTCAAAGCCGAAGGGAATCAAGCAGATTGAATTCAAGAACAATCGTCACGTGCCTTCGAAATAGACGGCAGAATTTGGGTGACGGCAAATTGTTGGCTTGAATATTTTGGTGGTCGCTCTAACATTCGGCGTGTCTTGATCACCACGCGAATTTTGTGACCGGAATTGTGAATCTACCCATCCTTGAATCAGACGTGAATGAATCGACGTCTGAAGGTGCGCGCCGGCATCTGTTGGATTTGACTTTAGATGACCTGAAGGCTTGGTTGTCCGAAGTCGATCAGCCTGGGTTTCGCGCCAAGCAGATTCAGGGCTGGGTCTATCAACGTCGCGCGTCTAGCTTCCAGGACATGAGCGATTTGCCAAAGAAGCTTCGTGATTTGCTGGCCGAGCAGTTTGTGATTTTCAGCTCAAGTGAGTCGCATGTTGCGAGTTCGTCGGACGGGACGGATAAAATCTTGGTCCGTTTGGCAGATGGTGGCGAAGTTGAATGTGTTTTACTGCGCGATGGAGCAAGACGCAGTATCTGTGTCAGTAGCCAAGTCGGTTGTGCGATGGGTTGCGTTTTCTGCGCAAGCGGATTGGATGGCGTTGACCGGAATTTGACGCGTGGCGAGATTCTGGAGCAAATGCTTCGCCTGCAAGCTCGGCTTGCCGATGATGAACGCTTGAGCCACATCGTCATGATGGGGATGGGTGAACCGCTTGCGAATTTGGATCGTGTTGTTTCCGCTTTGGATGTTGCACGCAGTCCAGAAGGGCTGGGGATCAGTCCCAGGCGGATTACGATCAGTACTGTTGGATTGCCACCAGCGATCGACCGATTAGCGCAAAGTGGTGTGCCCTACAATTTGGCGGTCAGTCTCCATGCACCCAATGAACAATTGCGTAGTGAGTTGGTTCCGGTCAACAAAAAGATCGGCATGCAAGCTGTCTTGGATGCCGCTGATCGCTACTTTGCAGCCAATGGACGCCGGCTGACGTTCGAGTATGTATTGCTTGGTGGATTGAACGATTCGCAGGAAAATGCTCGTGAGTTGTCGCGATTGCTGCGAACGCGAAACGTGCTGTTGAACGTTATTCCCTACAATCCCGTGGAGGGATTGCCATACAAAGAACCCAGCAAGACATCGATTTCTGCGTTCCGTGAAATCTTGGAGTCTTACAATGTGAACGTCAAATTTCGCCAACGCAAAGGTGGCGAGATCGACGCAGCGTGCGGACAGTTGCGGCGCAACCGCGCGAAGCTGAAATAGTTTCGAACTGAAACTTTATTGCGCTGCCGCCGGGTTTGTAGGACTCTACTTGGCGGTTGCTTTTGGCGGAGTAATGATGGGTACTGCGCAACCGCAGCCTCCTGATCCGCAGCCGCCAGCAAGGCGTTTTTCGATCGCTTTGGAAGTCGGTGTGCTTGCTAATCCACCCAAGGCAGTGCAGCGATGCTCGCGTGGCATTCTCTCTGCAACCGCTTTTGCAGCCGCGATCGTTTCATCCAGCGGAATGACCGCGTTGAATCCGGCCAAGGCCATGTTGGCACATGAAATCGCGTTACTGGCTGCCATGACATTCTTGCCAAGGCAGGGAACTTCGACGCGATTGGCAACCGGGTCGCAGATCAAGCCCAGCATGTTTTGCATCGCCATCGATGCGGCTCCGGTTGCTTGTTCCGCAGTCCCGCCTTGGAAGCCAACCAGGGCAGCAGCAGCCATGGCGGCCGCCGATCCACCCTCGGCTTGGCAGCCGCCGACTTCGGCAGCAAAGCTCCAGTGGGTTGCAATGAAAACGCCGATGATGCCAGCGGCCAACATGCCTTTGGCAATCTCTTCGTCCGTCAAGTTTTTCGATTCGCCGACCGCCAGTAAAGTAGCGGGCAATGCTGCGCAGGCGCCAGCTGTTGGGGCAGCAACGATCACGCCCATGCTACTTTTGACTTCCATCAACGCCGTTGTGTACAACACAATTTTGTTCAGCACGCCTCCGTCCAACAGAGTGCCAGCTTTCATCGCATCGGCAAAACCAATCGACTGAACTCCAAGCACTCGATCCTCGTAGTAGGTGCCTGCCAAACCTTGTTGGACACTGGCACGCAAGATCTGAATGATATGGACCATTTTCTGGACGACTTGTTCCTCGGTCAGCCCGCCACGGTCCATTTCGTACTGGATTGCCAATTGCGACAGCGTTGCATCTGGGCTGCAGCCTGAATGCATTTCGGCACAGGTCTGAAACGGAACTGTCAGGGAACGCCTAGAACCGATTGGCAAAACTGGCGACAATCGCGCGACACGGTCAATGCCGGGAACAACAGAAAGCTGTTCTGTCGCAACGGCTTGTTGGGTTTGGATCTGAATGATCGCCGCGTCATTAGCACGATTCAGTTTTACGAAATCGGCGTTCAATTCGGCTTGAATGGAATCCGTATCGACTTCAGTGTTAGGTGCTAGCCACACCAAGGTTTCGTGGTAGTCACCAAACATCGTCAAAGGCACGCCATCGACCGACAGTACTTCGATAATGCCGCCGCCCGTCGAAATAGCGATAATGGAGTGTGAATCGGTCGCGTTTGAAAGCGTCAGGCGGTACGTGTTTGGGTGCTGATCGTCGTAGTCACCGTACACAATTTTCAGATCGATGCCGGCTTCGACCAGCGCACTGTGTGAATCCGGAAGTCTGGCATCGTCGGCCTCCCAGCCCAGCAAGCCACCGAAAAGTCCCATGTCGGAACCTTGGCTTGCGTGTGTTGCCGGCAACGAGCCCCCGTTATCAAACTCGACCAGTACTTGATTGAAGTCGGATTGCATCAAGTCTCTAGCGAGCCTGCCAATCCGTAGGGCAGCCGCACAGTGTGAGCTTGAAGGGCCACGCATAACCGGGCCAATCACATCGTTGAAAATACTTACAATCATGCGTGGATTATAGCCACAAAACTAGTCGCTAGTCTCAGGTGGTTATGATTGAATTGCAGAATCGGTAACCGAGTTTGCTGGCGGACTGTAGCGACAACTGGCGGTTGCGATTTGAATTATCATGATCCCGATAAAATTTACCAACTCTCTTAAATGGTGCTCACCCATGTTTCTTAGACAATGTTTACCGCTGCTGTCACTCGTACTTGCGCAGTTTGCCATGGCGGATGTGCGGATGTCAGCGATCTTTGGCAATTCTATGGTCGTTCAACGCGACAAACCGATTCATATATGGGGATGGACTGACGCCGAATCGCGAGTCATGGTCAGCATGGCAGACCAAAAAGTTTCAGGCAAAGCAAACGCGGATGGCCGATTTGACATTTTCCTGAAGGCCTTGCCAGCTGGCGGCCCCCATGAATTGATCGTCAAGGCAGGTGATACAACGCGCACAATCAAAGATGTTTTGGTGGGCGAAGTTTGGATTTGTAGTGGGCAGTCGAACATGGCGATGTCGGTTGACCGCGCGAATGACCCCGATCTGGAAACTTTGACTGCGAACTTTCCAAACATTCGTTTGATCTCGGTTCCTCAAGTCGGAACGCAAGAACCGCAGGATACTTTCAAGGGAGAGTGGGCCGCTTGCACCAGCGAGTCTGTCAAGAATTTTTCGGCGGTAGGATATTTCTTTGGTCGTCAGCTTCATCAGACGCTGAATGTCCCGATTGGTTTAGTGGACAACGCTTGGGGCGGTTCTGCAGCGGAAGCTTGGATTTCTCGCGAGAATTTAGAACAGGCTGGCGACTACGCTGAACTTCTTCAGCGGTGGGACGAGACAGCAAAGAACTACGACCATAAGGCGGCAGTTGACAGCTACAAAAAGCGGCTTGCGAAATGGAATGAAACCAAAAAGGGAAACAAGCCAAGAGCGCCACGCAATCAACTGACAGGAAATCATCGGCCTGCGAATATCTACAACGGAGTGCTGAAGCCAACGATTGGCTACACGGTGCGCGGCGCGATCTGGTACCAAGGCGAATCAAATTCAAGTCGTGCCTATCAGTATCGCAAGCTGTTTCCGTTGATGATCCAGTCTTGGCGCGATGAATGGAAACAAGGCGACTTTCCATTTTACTTTGTCCAATTGGCGGACTATCGCCCAGAAGTCGACAAGCCTCAGGGAAGCGATTGGGCGGAACTGCGAGAGGCTCAAACGATGACGCTATCCGCGCTTCCCAATACAGGCGAGGCGGTGATATTGGATCTTGGTGAAGCCGCGGATATTCACCCCAAGAACAAACAGGATGTCGGCAAGCGGCTCGCACGATGGGCGCTTGCGAATGACTATGGCTACAAGATTCCGTTTCGCAGCCCAACGTTTGAAACCATGGAGGTGAAAGGTGGTCAAGCTGTTTTGACATTCGAGTATATCGGCGGCGGACTGGACACATTCGATGTGCGAGAACCAATCGGATTTGCGATCGCAGGGGAGGACCAGACGTTTGTTGACGCCCAAGCAAAGATCGTTGGCAAGAATAAAGTCCAAGTCTGGAGCGACACAGTGGAGAAACCCGTCGCAGTGCGATACGCATGGGCGGACAATCCGATTTGTAATGTGCAAAGCAAAGAAGGTTTGCCGATGACTCCATTTCGCACCGACCAGTGGAAAGGCGTTACCGAAGGCAAAGTGAAGTAGCGAAATAGCCAAGCAACGCAAAGTTTTGGTGCTCCTGCATCCAGTAGGAGCACCGGTTGGAGCGGAAAATAGGTGTGGCGAATGTGACCACCCAGCAGCTTGGCCGTTGAATTCACAAATCTTGACGCGTTTGCAGGGGGAAGCCCGCGACGCTTTCCGCGACCTATTGGTGTCGCGGGGATGTCTACTTTTGTCGTCATGCGCTGCGATATTGGCGACAGTTGGCCCCTTCGTTCAGGCGAACGTGACCGCCGATGGCTGTAGATTCTCAATCGGTTATGCTATGGGGGTGCTTTGTATTACTTTCACCCCGCATGTTTAAGAGCTTGGCTATGCGTACAAATCGAAAAAACATCGCTGTCCTTGCGGCGCTTGCGTTTGTTGTCACCCCATTTTCGGTGGCGAGTGCAGACGAGACCGCAAAAAAACCGACCATGGTCGACGTCTTTGGCGCCGGAAAGCTGACTGTTCCAGGTTCATTCAAGAAAATGACGCCGAAGTCGCGAATCATTGCCCATGAGTTTCAGGCAAAGGAAGGCGAGGGCGACAGTGCGAAAACTGCTCGCGTAACTTTCATGGCGGCCGGCGGTGACGTGGAAACAAACATCAACCGTTGGAAAGGTCAGTTTTCGGGCGGCGATGCGGCCGGGCAAAAGGTCGAAGAAATGAAGGTCGGCAACTGGAAAGTACACTTGGTCGATGTTTCAGGAGCCTACCAAGAACGGATGGGAGGTCCTTTTGCTGGCGGCAAAATGGTTGAACGTAAAGACTATGCAATGACCGGTGCGATCATTCTTCATCCAGAAGGCCGCAAGTACTTTGTGAAAATGATTGGTCCCATGTCAGTCGTCAAAAAGAACCGAAAGACTTTCGTCGATATGATCAAGACGATTGGGAAATAGTCCCTGAACGTGTGAACATTTTTTTTGCCTAAACAAGGATGGGGGCTTAGAAGTCCGCATGAACATTCAAAGCTTTTTGGAACACCACGGCGTCATTCGCAACCCGTTTGCAGAAGAAGACGCCCAGACCGACCCTGTTTTCAAAGAACACTGCATTAGCAGCGCCTACCATCCCATTTGGGACAAGGTTTATGGCGACCCCTCCGAACCTTCGACGGCCATGATCTTTGGCCCGAAAGGATCCGGAAAAACGGCGATGCGACTTCAGATCGATCGCCACATGCAGCGTTACAACGAAGACAACAAGGGAAAGGAAGTGTTTGTCATCCGTTACGATGACTTCAATCCGTTCCTGGATCACTTTTGTGAGCGATTGGGTCGTCGGACATCCAAGAAGCCTGAGAAGGTTTTGGACCAATGGCGTCTGTGGGATCACATGGACGCGATTCTTTGTTTGGGTGTGACCAAAATTGTCGATGACGCGCTCGCCGAGGGAGCGGGCAGCATCAACAACCAGACGCTAAAGAAGCTGAGTCGTACAACGTCGCGCGACATGCTGCTGTTAGCGGCTTCGTACGACCAATCCACTGATGGTGCTTTTCCTGATCGCTGGAATGCACTTCGCAAGCGACTGAAGTTTCGCAATTTCAAGGCCAAGCTCAGTCGCTGGTTTGCGATTTTCTGGACGATCGCCGTACTTGCTGTGTTCGTCTGGCTATTTTTGGGGCAGCCCAAGTTTTGGCAGTTTGGCACGAGCGACCAAGCTCCGGTTTCGACCGAAGGCGTACAGTCCTCGCAAGATCTTGGACGTACCTACTTTGTCAGCGCCTTGGCTTCGGAAGAAATCACTAACCCAGATTCCGCCCAAGACAGCGAGGCAAGCAAACCCAGCCCGAATCTCTTGTGGCTGATCCCTCTATTGATTCTGCCCGGTGTTTTGCCTTTTCTGATCAAGTGGTTCAAGTGTCACTTGGCAGCAATGGGCATCCACAAACACATGCGAGTCGGCAAGCGAGAAACGAGTTCGACGCGCAAGGTCTTGCAGATGTTCCCCAGCAAGGAACTGGCTAGCCAACCGTTGCCAAGGTATGACCGAACGGACGATCGCTACGAACTGCTGAATAAATTCCAGTCTGTCCTCGAGCAACTGGGGTTCGTCGGCACCGTTGTGTTGATGGACCGAGTCGATGAACCACACATGCTGGGCGGCAAGAGTGAATTGATGCGTCGGTTCGTTTGGCCACTACTGGACAACAAGTTGCTGAAGCATCCTGGCTTGGGATTCAAGCTGATGTTGCCGCAAGAGCTGTACAGAGACATGGAGCGCGAGACGCGCGAATTCCATGAACGAGCAAGGCCAGACAAACAGAATGTGATTCCTGCATTCCAATGGACGGGAGAGTCACTATACGACTTGGCGCGAGCGCGAATGATGGCTTGCGCCGGCGACGGAAAGACGCCGGAGCCAAAAGATCTGTTCGACGAATCGTTGGACTACCAACGGATATTGGCTTCGTTCCAATCGCTGAGAGTGCCGCGACACTTGTTCCGGTTTTTGTATCGCGTGCTGGTTGATCACTGCAATCAGTACACCGATGCGGATCCAGAATACAAAATCTCGTCTCAAACATTCGAGTCGATGTTGGCCGTGTACAACCGTGAAGCAGACGTTGTCGGCACAACGTAGTGTCCGCGCGTGTTGCTGGTTTAGCGAAGGCAGATTGTGTCGGCCTGCGAGGCTGTGATTTTTTGGGAATGCCTTTTCTGCTGAGCGACAAGGAGTTAGCCGTCGGCTAATTTGCGCAGAAATCGAACGCCACAAAAACGGCGGCTATCGCCATGCCGCTCACAAAATGTTGCAGCCGGTTTCGATTTGTTAGTTAATCCACTGCTTCAGTTGGGATTTACTTGTCAGACCGGTTTTTCGCTTCACAACTTGTCCTTGCTTCATCACGACTAGCGTTGGCAATGTCTTGATGTTCATCTGCTTGGCAACGTTTGGATGCTGTTCGATGTTTACTTTGATGATCCGAACCTTGTTCTTGGCTGCCTGCGGAGTCAATTCATGCAGAATCTTGGCTTGCGTTTTGCAAGGTCCACACCAGTCCGCGTAAAAATCCAAAACCACATTGCCCTGAGAGTTGGCGATCTCTTTCATCAAGTCTTCGCCTGGCTTCAATGTGATTAGCACGGGCAAAGACGGTTCTTTGGTCATCGGAGCAGATGATGAGATACTCGCTGTCACAGGCGAAACCATATTCGCTGGCATCGTTAGACCCGTTTTCGCTTGCGACGACGACGCATTTGTTGGCGCAGGCGGCGCGGTATTCGGTGGCATTTTTATGCTTGCCAGTTTGATATTTGTGTCCGTTGTGTTATCAGTAATTCTGTTGGACACAGGCGTGGCTGGCGTTTGATCGACAGGCTGGCTCGCAACGCGACCAGTCTCTTCGGTCGGTGTTTCAGGTGCGCTTGCGGTAACGCTTTGTTTACCGAACATTCGCTGAGTTAGGTTCTGGCCATTCTTGCATCCTGCAAGGCAACAGATAACGAGAACCACGGTAGGTAGGTGCAGTTGCATTTTGTCATCCATGACAAGTTTCACGATCTCTTTCGTCGAACATAACAAAAATGTTCAAAACCGAAGAGCTTCCGCCAGCAGTACTGAATGTCGGCACGCTACCAAGATTAGACCTGACAAACCAAGTTCATTTCGATGACATTGATCAACCGGGTTTCACTCGATAGGGATCGTAGTGATAGTACTTTGGGAACGGATCGAGGCGAACGTGCAACCAGGCAACTCCACCACCTGCTGTACTGAGCCACAATGGTAAAGGGCCGAGGCGATTGAGCACTTCCTGTCCGATCACTCGCCACATTGAACGCACCTGCGCTTGCGGCGCGTCCCGCAAAAACGCAGCAAAATGTCCGTAGACGTCCTTGTCAGTTCGCGGCGACGGGGCAATCAAACGAGTTTTACCGCTTAGGTTGTCGAAACACACGATGCCATCATTCACATCACTGTCTGAAAAATACTGTTGGTAAGTTTTCCTGTCTGTCTTTCGGCGCGTGAAACTCGCGGCATCCACAAGTACAAACTGAAAATCGTCATCGATTGTTTGATCTGTCAAACAGGGAGTTTCCCAGCGGAACGATTTGAATTCTGATGCGACAAGCAGCTGTGTGTAGAATTCACAAAACGCATCATCGGAAACCCATGCTTCGATGACTTGTCGAAACGTAAGAGCAGTGCCGTCTTGCGAAAGTCGGTATAGCGGGACACGATCCTGCTGCGAATCGTGAATGGAAAATTCAAACATCAGTTGCGTCCTTTGCTGGCGGGTGGGCGAACCGCTTTCTTGATTAGCTTGGTTGCCCAGCGGTAATGACTTGGCCCAGCCGACGTGATGTACGATGCTAGCGAAGTCGAACCAGTCCAGGCAAAGTACCGTTTCTCAAACAGTTCTCTTTCGTCGTATTGCCGGATCAGACGCAGTAGTTTTGCGTGCGATTTTTTTAGATCGCCATGGACTTTGCCAAACGCTGAATCTTGGAACGTTTTCCAAATCTCTTGATTCAGCGCTGCGGTTGTTTGCCAAGTAAACCCAGGTGCAGGCATCTCGGGTTTTTGGTTTCTGATCCCGCTGGATCGCCATCCGAAAAACATGGTCTGCCACTGCAGCAGGTGACCAAGCACATCGCGTACATTGCGGTCGCGATGTTCAATGACAAATTCACAGGTGCACTGTTCTACCGACAGCGAATTGATCGTCCCCATCAGATCTGCGAAATCTAACTTCGTCTGCTGCAAGAGTTCTGATTTGGTCTTGGGTCGAGGCACGCTGGCTACTTTTTTTTGCGTCTGCGGAGATTGTAACGTGGGGTTTTCTGCGGGTCAGGAAAAACGGATCGAGACGTGCAAGACGATAAAACGAGCATTGAACGGAAATACAGAAGGCTCATTCTTGCCAAGAATTTGCAAGCGTGGCGAACTTCCACATCGGTGGCCATCAGAATTGGCTGTTTGTGGTCAAAAACCTTTGCCCAAGACAAAAGTGCTCCTACGCGGATTTGGCTATTGGGGTTATCTTTGGTGGTCAAATAGAATCCATCGAGCTCTTGAAAAGAATGCCTGCTGCGGTCTCGCCGACCTAACGCAACGTACTTTTTAAGGCTTCAACATTCGCTGAATAAAAGACTGATGAGTAAACGGGTATTTATCAAGACTGTCGGCTGCCAGATGAACGTTCTGGACAGTGAGATGGTGATCGCCGATCTGAAACGGCACGGCTACACGTTGGTGGATTCAGCCGCTGAAGCAGACTGTGTTTTTTATAACACGTGCAGCGTGCGCGAACACGCCGAGGAAAAGGTGTACAGCGCGCTGGGCAGGGTTCGCGAGCAAAAGAAAAAGAATCCAGAAAAACTGATCGGCGTCATGGGCTGCATGGCACAAAAAGATCAAAAGATCATCTTTGACCGTGCTCCTTATGTTGACATGGTGGTTGGCCCCGGACAATTGCACACGATCCCAGACTTGCTGGAGAAAGTTCGCAATGGCGAGGGGCGGCAAATGGCCGTTTCTCTTGGACGTAAAGATGGCACGCAAGCCAACATCGCGCGCAGTCATGAGACGTTCGATCCGTTGCGCGATCCATCGATGCGGCCGACACCCTTCCAAGCGTACTTGCGGATCCAAATCGGCTGCGACAAATTTTGTACTTACTGTGTGGTTCCAAATACTCGCGGTCCAGAACAAGGACGCCCACCCACACAAATCATCAGCGAAGCACGGATCTTGGCCGAACAGGGCTGCCGCGAAATCACTTTGCTGGGCCAAACAGTCAACAGCTATCGCTTTAAGGAGGGTGACACGACGACCGACATGTCGGCTTTGCTAGAACAGCTGCACGAAGTTGACGGAATCGATCGAATCAAGTTCGTGACGAATTACCCCAAGGACATGACAGAGCGTTTGCTGGTTACCGTTCGTGATTTGCCAAAGGTTTCACCGTATCTACACGTGCCTGCGCAAAGTGGTAGCGACGAAGTTCTCAAACGCATGAAACGTGGTTACACGATCGCTGACTACATGGAGATGTTTGAGCGTATCGAGCGCATCATGCCTGACGCGGCCGTCAGTAGCGATTTTATCGTTGGGTTTTGCGGCGAGACCGAAGACGACTTTCAAAAGTCGGTCAAACTGATCCAGCGTTGTCGATTCAAAAACAGTTTCATTTTTCAGTACAGTGTGCGACCGGGTACCAAGGCGTCTGAGCGATTGGAAGATGACGTCCCGAAAGAAGTCAAAGTCCGCCGAAACAATGAACTCTTAGAGGTTCAAAACACGGTTTCCAAAGAAGACAATTTGAAGATGTGCGGCAAAGTCGTTGAAGTTTTGGTGGAAGGACCAAGCAAGAAGGGCCGGAAAACCGAAACGACCGAAGATGGGATTGTGCAAATGACCGGCCGCACCCACTGCGATCGAATCGTTGTATTTGATGGCAACCAACGGCAGGCTGGACAATTGATGTCGATCCATGTCGACGACGCCACCAACAACACTTTGATCGGCCGCGTCCAAACCGTCGAAGTGGTTTCGATCGGTGGCCTTGGTTGAATTCGCCGATTGGGGTCAAAAGCAACGGCGGACTCAGCACGCAGAGCAGCAGCTGAAAACTTGATCTACTTCGCGCCGAGCCCTTCTATTGGCAGAATAGCTGGACAGAAAAGACCGTTTGCCTCCAGTTGGGGGCAAGCATAGAATTCGCCTCACGCACGCAAGTTTCCGCCCCCGCCAAGCTCGGAGGCAATCACCATACCCGGCGTATGTTGATCTCGAAATTCCGTCTGCAAGCGAATGCTTGGTAAAGAATTACGCGGGACCATATTTTTTGAACAATCCTACTGTGACCGAATCACCAATCACGCAAGTCACGCTTGAGAACGGAATGACGATTCTCGTTCAATCGATGCCGTGGCTGCGATCGACGGCATTTTCAATTTCGCTGCGAGCTGGAATTAAATCGGAAGCTGACGATCGCAACGGCTTGGCGGCTTTGACCTGCGAAATGGTTCAGCGTGGTGCTGGTAAATACAGCTCTCGTGAATTGGCTGCCATCCAAGACAACCTTGGGATGGATCGTAATAGCGGTGTGACCAGTGCCTTGGTTTCCTTTGGTGCTGCAATGCCCGCCGATTCGTTACAAGAAGCTTTGAAGTTATACGGCAGCGTCGTCCGGGAACCTCATTTGCCCAAGGACCAGTTGGACGACGCGCGCATGATGATGCTGCAAGAGTTGCGTGCCATCCAAGACGAACCATCGCATCGAGTGATGCGGCGACTCCGTGAACTGCGTTACGGATCACGCCTGGGCCGCAGTAGCCACGGGACCGAAGATTCAATACTCAGCATGACTGGTGACGATGTCCAGCAGTTCTACGACTCGAACTACCATGCTGGAAATTCAATTCTTGCGGTCGCTGGTCGCGTGGAAGCTGAGGATATCGTTGGCTGGGCGGAGCAAGTCTTTGGAGACTGGAAGACGGGGCCGCTTGAGCCAGATTTTCCTGTTGAACCTAGTTACACCCACGAGCACATTGATTCTCAGTCAAGCCAAACTCATATCGGTTTCGCTTTCGAGTGTGTGCCTTATGGACACGAAGATTATTTTAAGATGCGTGCCGCGATTGGGATTTTGAGCGACGGCATGAGCAGTCGGTTGTTTGATCGAGTCCGAGAGCAACGCGGGCTTTGCTATACGGTTGCGGCGAGTTGTAGTTCCCTGAAATCCGCTGGTGGTGTTTTTGGATACGCGGGCACCACGCCTGAACGAGCTCAAGAAACGTTGGACGTGACTTTGGGTGAAATCAATGGTCTTGCCAATGACATGGAGCAAGAGGAATTGGATCGTTGGAAAGTTCGCATCGAAAGCGCACTTATCATGGAACAAGAATCCAGCGCTTCGAGAGCTGCATCGTTGGTATCCGATTTTTATCAGCAAGGCCGCACGACAACGACAGAGGAATTGGAGTCAATCATCGAAGGGCTTCAGTTGGACGAGGTGCGTGACTATTGGTTGCAGCATCGTCCGCAAAAATTCCACTTTGTGACCTTAGGGCCAGAGCCGTTAAGTACTCCTTCTGCAAAGATTGTTTAATTCATGCCAGAGTTTCGCAACGCAACACTTTCAAACGGGCTTCGGATTGCGGCCGAGATCGACTCACGTAGTTACTCGGCAGCATACGGCTACTTTGTCCGTTCGGGTTCACGCAACGAAGTTGATTCCGAATCAGGCCTCAGCCACTTTCTCGAACACATGATGTTCAAGGGCACCAAGCGGCGGACCGCTGCGATGGTCAATCGAGAACTTGATGAACTGGGAGGCCAGAGCAATGCGTACACCACCGAAGAACAAACGGTGTACTACGCGACGGTGCTACCAAAGTTCCAAGATCGAATTCTGGATTTACTGACGGACATGCTTAGCCCCGTCCTGGACGAGGGCGAATTCGAGACCGAACGTCAAGTGATCTTGGAAGAGATTGCAAAATACGAAGACCAACCACCGTTCGGCGCATTCGAGCGCGCAATGGAGTTGCACTTCACGCCTCGGGGGCTTGGGCGACGCGTGCTGGGCACGGCAGATTCAGTGCGCGAGATGAGCGCCCAGAGCATGCGGCGATATTTTGACCGGCGCTATCACCCATCGAATATTGTCTTGGCGGCAACAGGGGATGTTAACTTTGATGAAATGGTTGCCTTTGTAGAATCGGCAACTGCCGCCTGGGCTGACCGTAATACTGATGACGTGCCAGCTCCCGACGACCTGAGCCAGCTGCCAGTTGGAATTGCTTTGGACACAGCGTTGGATATCGAAGACGCGTCGCAAGCGTATTCAGTTAGCATTGGCAAAGGCCCTGCGATCAGCAGTCAGGATCGCTACGATGCCCGAGTCTTGGCAGCGATCATGGGTGACGAGGGTGGTAGCCGTTTGTTTTGGGATCTGGTTGATACAGGCCAAGCAGAGTTGGCAACCGTTTGGCCACAAGAGTTTACCGACCAAGGGGCTTGGTTCACCTACCTGGTCAGTGGCCCTGACAATATCCAGCAGAATCTGGAATCGGTCGAAAAGATCTTTCAAGATACTGCGGCTAACGGTGTCAAAGAAAGTGAGCTTGAGCAAACGATCAACAAGGCTGCTGCTGGTTGCATCATGCAGAGCGATCGGCCGAGCAATCGTTTGTTCGGAGTCGGTAGCCGCTGGCTAACATGTCAGGAATATCAAAGCACGGACGAAACGCTGGCACGACTACGTGCGGTGGACGTCAACAGTGTCTCTGCGGCGGCCAAGAAGTACCTTCTGGGTGATCAGACTCACGTGCTGGCAAGTGCCAGTCCCGTCGCTAGCTAGGGCCTAGAGCCGACAAAAGAATCAGCATCACGCGATTGGCCAGGACCAGAAGACTGGCTCGCGCCGGTTCCCGATTTGATTCCAATCTCTCTCTTCGAATCATAAAAAACGCGGCCACCTTGAATGCACAAGGCGACCGCGTTCGTTGTTATGCTTTTGCAGTCGTTAGACTAGTTGCCGACAGCACTTGCAACAGGAGCAGGAGCGTCATCGTCGTCAGAAGCAGCGATTGGAATGATGATGGCAGCAGCACCTGCAGCCAACAGTCCAAGTCGTCCACCGCCACCACTTGCAGCTGCTCTACCAGCGGCTCTGCCACCAGAAGAAACAAGTCCGCCAGATGTGTATCCACCCGATGTGTATCCACCAGAAACAAATCCGCCAGATGTGTGTCCGCCAGAGAGGATTCCACCACCATTGTGAGATGCCCCCAAGTTGACAACTCGCTCACCGACCAAGCGGTCGCTGATGATGCTGCCACCGTGCTCGTTACCAACCAATTGCTTTTTAGCTTCGCAAGGAAGCTCAAGTCGTAGCTGAACCAATGCATCGCGAGCGTCCAACAGTACATCTTCGTCAGAAGATCCAGCGTCCAACATCTCGTCGATTTGATTCAAAGCAGATTCGATTGAAGCTAGCTTTGTATCGCAAGCAGCTTCTTTGCTTTCCACTTCGTCCCGAACGTTATCTACAAGTTCAACGACGTCCATTTGGCCTTCGATAGCTGCTTCTTTTTCGGCAGCCATGAAAGCGTAGCTTTGAACGCCTGCAGCCGCCAGCATTACCAAAACGGCAGCGAAAGTCAGGATACGTTTCATACCTATGTCCTCAATTCATTCTTTGATCAATTGCTCTCTTCACCATCACAGGTGAAAGACTGCCCCCGAGTGGGACTTCGCAAAAACTCTACACTCGCAATAGTGATTGGCAAATCGGCAAGTGAAATGACTAGGAAACATAGGCGGCCATCACCGAACGCAACGGTTTTGCGGATTGATCATTCGATTTGCAGCAGACGCAAAATGCCTTGGGCTACTTCAAGGGAGCAATCAACGACCTAACCTCAAGAGTTGCCATTTCGACCGGTGATATCGATACAAACTGCCAGTCCAGTTGGGTTAGACCGCAAATGTCGTTGACTAGTTAGCGCATGCAAAGACCGCCTCGCAGAAACGAGGCGGTCTTGTTTTTTTCGAATTCCAGTCAGCGACTAGTTGTTAGCACTAGCAGCAGGTGCTGGTGCATCGTCGTCGTCGGAAGTGGCGATTGGAATGGCAATCGCTGCTGCACCAGCTGCCAACAATGCAATTCGTCCGGCATTACCACCAGCAGCTCTTGAAGCAGCGCCTCTGACACCACCAGAAACACGTCCGCCACCAGCATAGCCACCCGATGAGTATCCGCCTGAGGTGTATCCACCTGAGCCGTGTCCGCCTGATGTGTATCCGTGTTGGTTACAGTCGCAATTGTTTTGATTGCCAGCCAATTGTGTATCAGCTTGGCAAGGTAGTTCTAGACGCAATTGAACAAGTGCATCGCGAGTGTCCAACAAGGTGTCTTCGTCGCTAGAGCCCGCGTCCAGAACAGCATCGATTTGATCGATAGCTTCACCAATGATTGCGAATTTAGCATTGCAATCAATGTTTTCGTCGTCCATGTTTTCACGGACGTTCTCGACCAATTCGTCAACGTTTAGCTGTGCTTCTACTGCCGCTTCATCTGAAGCAGCCATAAACGCATAGCTTTGGACGCCAGCGATCGCGACAACCGCGAGGCCGACAGCCAAAGGTAGGATTCGTTTCATTTTTATGTCCTTGAGTCTTCTTTGTATCCAGATACCTCGCCGTCAATACGATGGACGACTGCCCGCAGTCGTGTTTGCTTCCATCATCCGGGCGCGACGAGTACTTCCCCACTATCCAGTCGGCATTCCTGGATCAAATTCCAGAACTCTAGATAGATACCGTTTCAAAGCAAAAATAAACGATTCATCTCAAGCGACTGATGGCAAGCTTTGGCGATTGGGGAATCCGTTCTGCCACAAAAGCTAGACTTTGACGATTTCCCGGTTCTGTCGGTTCTTTCGGTTGAATGGCGGTCAAAGTTTTTGCTCCTTTTCCCCATTCGCAGGCGTCGATTCAGCCCCTGAGGACGGATCCTAGAGGTTGAGAATTTCAAACCCAACCTCCGCTTTTTGAAGCATCGGACAGCCGCCGTAGGCAACATACGCTTGCCCTTTGGCTGTCCCTATCAATACCTCTGGAGAGGATGGAATGAACGAACAGCCGCATATAGGCCAGGACCCAGGGAAGAGGTCATCTCAAACCAAGCGGTTTTTACCCTACCTAATTCTGTTGGCAATCATCGCAGCTCCTGGTTGTGCCGCCACAAATTTTTGTGGATGCACCTCTTTCCAGGTCAAGCGAAAAGCCGTGAAGTTGTGGAACAGTAAGTACGAAAAGTGTTACTGCAACCGCACCAGCTCAAAAGACATCAAGCAAGGTTTCATTGACGGATATGTGACGGTAGCGATGGGTGGCAACAGTTGCCCGCCCCATACTGCACCACTAACGTCTTCTTGCGGTAAAGAAATCAATGGACACCGTTGGTACGAAGGGTACCCACTGGGAGCCGCAGCAGCAGAGGCGTGCGGCGCCAAAGGACCGGGAGTTGTCGTTAGTCCGCAGCTATTGGCCTGCCTAGCTCAGGTAGACCAGAAGTGCGATCCAGGATGTGTTCCATGCCAAGAGGGCGCGATCATCAACGCTGCTCCTCTGTACGAAGAAGGAATGCTGGACGACGAAACCGTTGTGATTCCAAGTCCACACAGCATGCACGATCAAGATTCAGAGCCAAGCCCGTTCCCCAACTCTGGTTCCGATTCAGATGGCGAAGGCGGACTTGACCTACCTACCGACGCGGGCGGCGATGTTCCCCCCGCACCTAAAGCCATGAAGGATGAAATCAAACCTGATGCGGCTGACCCCAAGTCTCCAAGTGATGTTACCAAGCAACTGCCTCCGCCGGTCTTTCAATCTCCGGCAAGCAGGCCTGTTAGCAGTCCAGTCAAACGGGCTCCCAAGCCAGTTATTAAGGGTGCCGTGCCGCCCGTGACCGGCCCCGTTGAAATGCCGAACCTGCAGGTTTCATACGAAGCAGCAGAATCAAAATGGCTTTTCAATGAGGTTGATGCAGCACGACAAGTGTTCGCCAACCGGTAAACATTCAGTTTTGCAAGGAAGCAAATAGACGGTCAGTGCATCACCGCACGAGCCGAAAACGATACACAGCTGTTAGTCCTACAAGGCTTTCAGTTCTCACGATCAAGGATGATCACAAACGGTGGATATGATTATGTCAGTTAAAGCCATTCAGCCGACACGCCAAAACAACGGTCGCGTAAACGTAGCTCTCAGCTTGATTGCCATCGCGACTCTGGTCACTTCATCTGGTTGCACAACGTTGTTGTCGCCAATGGAAGGGATTCCTGTAGGGTCTGTTCCCGAGCAATTGCTTGGCAAACCCAAATCAGATTTGATTCCCGTTCCACTCGCACTTTTGCGACGCGATCGCCCACATGAGTATCTCTTGGGCGAAGGCGATATCTTGGGCGTCTATATCGAAGGCGTGATGCCTCCGAAGGCCAACGAGGATCAAATCGCCTCCGCACCGCCTGTCAATTTCCCGCAACCCGGAAGCGACTTGCCACCAAGTGTTGGCTACCCGATTCCAGTTCGTGATGACGGCACGCTGCCACTGCCTTTGGTAGAACCAATTGACGTTGAAGGCAAGACGCTTGCGGAAGCCGAAAAGTTGATTCGCCAAGCTTACGTGAACGACGAGAAAATTCTACGACCTGGTCGTGACAGAATCTTGGTTTCACTCATGCGTGAACGAACACACCGTGTGATCGTCATTCGCGAAGACTCAGCGGGTCAGGAAGCGGCTTTCAATGGTGTTGGCCGAAGTGCTGATGAAGTGATTAGCGGAACGTCTCGCAGCGGAACTGGCCACACTCTGGACATGCCTGCCTACAAGAACGATGTGATGCACGCATTGGCTCAGACCGGTGGACTTCCAGGTCTTAACGCAAAGAACGCGATCAAGATCATTAAAGCGTCACGCATTCCGTCACAGCATCGCGAAGAAATCATGATGCAACTATTCTCGCAGCAATCCCATATCAGTAGCGACTGCAACTGTGGCTGTGGAATCATTGCAAATCACGAGATGGTCGAAGATCCATTCACCACAACAATCCCTCTACGGGTGCGGACTGGTCAAATGCCAAACATCGATCCGTCGAATGTGATTCTGGAGGATGGCGACATCGTCTACATCGAATCACGTGACACAGAAGTCTTTTATACTGCTGGATTGTTGCCAGGTGGGCAGTTTCCGATCCCGCGTGACTATGACCTAGATGTCCTTGAGGCAATGTCGATCGCTGGTACAGGCGTTGGCAGTTCTAGTCAAAGCACTAGCGGCGGCGGAGTTGCAAGCTCTGTGATTGGCGGCGGGTTCGGTGGTGCTACACCAACCCAACTGTTCGTGGTCCGCAAGTCTCCTTGTGGTCAGTCGGTCAATATCTTGATCGATCTAAAAACTGCGGTCAACGATCCGCGACAGAGAATCCTGATCCAACCAGGCGATACATTGGTTCTCCGATACAAACCTTGTGAGGAAGTTGTCAACTTCGGGCTTGTCGCCTTCTTCACCTTCGGAGTTCGCCAATTGCTTCGCTAGCTGACTTTTGCCAACAATGGCACGCAAAAACGACGCCAACCAGTGGATTTGCATTGGTTGGCGTTTTTCGTTTCAGCACTTAAACTGACTATTATCTATTCGTGGTTTTACACCCAAGCATCTAGTCCGTCCGCATCAATCGATAAATCATCATGGCTCACAAAAAAAGCACCGTTGCATCGAACGCTCAATTTCAAGACATGAGTGGTGCTGCTGTTGCCGCGCGGCTAAAAGAATCGTTGTTGAACCAAGCCCAAGACTTGGAGGTCGACAAGATCTTTCGGGCGCTCGTCAAACTCGAAGGCTCCGACTTGCACCTCAAAGTTGGACAGCCGCCGATGGTTCGGGTAGGCGGCACGCTAAAGCATCTGAATCGCCCACCGATCGATAACGAAGAAATGGTGGATCTACTGATCCCCATGATGGACGAGCGAAACCTTCGGATCTTTGAAGAAGAAGGCGGCGCTGACTTTTCGCACACCTGTGATGTTGATGGAACACGTTGGCGTTTCCGAGTCAACATGCTGAAGGCACTTGGCAACATCGGTTTGGTAGCCAGGCGTATCAATAACTGGATCCCTGATTTTCGCGGTTTGTTCCTGCCCGATTCGATCGAAAGCTTATGTCACTTTGATCAAGGGATGGTTTTGCTGGCTGGCGTGACGGGCTCTGGCAAGAGTACAACGATTGGATCGATGCTGAACTATATCAACAGCATCTACCGAAAACACATTTTGACCCTCGAGGATCCAATCGAGTTTATCTATACGCAAGACAAGTGCTTGATCAACCAGCGCGAGGTTGGCCAGGACGTCAAAGATTTTGGAATTGGCATGAAACACGCCGTTCGTGAAGACCCCGATATCATCCTGGTTGGTGAGCTTCGGGATGAAGAAACTTTCATGACTGCGATTCACGCGGCCGAAACGGGACACCTAGTTTTTGGAACCATTCACGCTTCAAGTTCTTCGACCACCATCGGTCGTATTTTGGACTTGTTCCCCGAAGAGATGCACAACGCGATTCGAGCTGCGATCGCCTTCAATATGAAAGGCATCATCGCGCAGAAGCTTCTTAAAAGCATCAGGCCTGGTGTTTCCCGGGTGCCAACTTGCGAAGTCATGACATTCAATCCGACGATCACAAAGCTTGTCCTTGAAGGCCAGGACAATAAACTTCCAGATGCGATTCGGATTGGTGCCGAGGACGGAATGCAAGACTTTACCATGAGTCTCAAGCAGCTGATCGATGACGAATTGATCGATCGTCCTACCGCGTTTGCCGTTGCCCCCAACAAAGACGCTTTGAAAATGGCTCTCAAGGGCATTGATGTCAAAGCACCTGGGATTCTCTAGACGCCCCAGTGCGGTAGAATCCTGTTGGCGGTTCGAGTTTCCGCTGATTATATCCAATGTTTGTTAATTGAAGGCTAACGCCCCCGATGGCAGAAGAAGAACCAGAACTGCAGCTTTGGCAGACCGTTGAGCCTGTCGAATTCAATCCGAAATTGGACGACAATTCGCAAAAGCAGGCGCTGTTGATTGCGGCACGCCAAGGAATTGGATACGCCATCATCGGTGGTGTGATATCGCACGCACTGCAAACTCGCGCAACCCACGTGCTGCTTGACTGTTCGGCAAACGCATGCGCCATCCGCTACCAGATCGATGGCAATTGGGAGCAGTTGCCTCCGGTCGATCGTGAGTCCAGTGACGCTCTGGTCTATGCCCTGAAGCAGGTTAGTTTGCTGAACCCAGCTGACCGACGAACGGCACAAACCGGCAGCGTTGATATCAAACTCAAGAAAGAAAAGTTCAACATGCTGGTTCAGTCGCAGGGGGTTCCAACCGGTGAACGCATCCTGCTGAAGTTTGAACCAGAAAAGATTCCGTTTGAAAAAATGACGGATCTGGGCATGCGCGACAAAATGTTTGAGGCATATAAGTCTCATTTGAATTCCGAAGGCACTGTGGTCCTGGTCACGGCTCCCAAGTCTGAAGGGCTGACGACAACGTGGACCACTTCGATCAACTGTGCCGACCGTTTGATTCGTGACTTCCAATCGTTCGAGGCGGAGGATTCGCCCGAGCCGGAGGTTATCAATATCAATCCAAACTATTATGGCGGATCAACCGAAACGACGCTTTCGGACTTGCTGTATAAAGCGATCCTGAAAGAACCTGATGTGCTACTATTTCCCGAATTGCCAGATGCCGATGCGTTTGGATCTGCATTGGGGCATGTTGCCAAGGCCCAAAAACAAATCATCACACGCGTGGTTGCCAGCAGTGCAATGGAAGGCGCGGTCCGCCTCTTAGCGACTTATCGTGACCATGCCAGTGACATCATTGAACGTCTTTGCTGTGTGATTGGCCAGCGATTGGTCCGTCGTCTTTGCGATAACTGCAAGGTTGGATTTCCACCGCCACCACAACTGCTGCAGCAGCTTGGGATTCCGCAGGGCCGGGTAGGCATGTTGTACCAACCCTTTTTCCCGCCTCCGATTGAGCAACAGGTTGATGAAGAGGGGAATCCAGCTCCGATCATACCGTGCCACATCTGTAATGGTCGTGGTTACTTTGGCCGGATTGCGATCTTTGAAATGCTGCTTCCTGGGCCACAGCTCAAAGCCGCGCTGTTGAAAACCCAAGATTTGAATCAGCTGAATGCAGTTGCCAAATCAGAAGGGCATCGTGGCATTCAGGCGGAAGCCGTCGTGGCGGTCGCTCGCGGACTGACCGGCCTTGATGAATTGCGTCGAGCGTTCTCTGGCAAGTGATGATTCCGTCACCAAGGTTTACTTAGGTTTGGCCACTGCATTGATGGCCTCACCTAGGGCTGTGGTCAGCTCACCCAACTGGGCCTGATCATAAGAACTTAAATTGCAGACTTTTGCCATCTTTGCAGTCCACGGAATCTTGGCCCCTGGCGGCAAATCGTCCAACCCGAAGGCCGTTTCCGAGGGGATTCCCAAGGTGAATTGGTTTCCGTCGACGTGGATTTTCCGATCTTCCTGAGTACCCGTTAGCACCAACCGCATTGGTTCGTTGACAGGACGGATATTGTCGTTGGAATCTTTCCCTAAAAGCCAGACTACCGCCGCCCCTTCTCCAGTATTGGGGTGGATATAGACCAAGTGTCGAAGGATGTACTTGCGGTGTTTGTTTTTGCGGTGCATGATCCCTGGCGCGTCGAATACCAGCACAGCTGACGATTGCACAACGATCTTAGCCTCAGAAAACATCCGCTCGTTTTCTTTCAAGACTTGGCGCCCGATGAACCCAGGGTCCGCCCCCTGATCTTTGACAGTTTCATAAGTAATGACTGTCTGGATTCCGTTTATTTTTGTGCTGTGGCCAACGCCGACCTCGGCTAATTTGTAGGACGTGATCCCAGACGAGTTCAGGACGGGTTCCACGGTTGCCAAAATCGTCAACGCAAAGGACGTTGCAGCCTTGCGAATCGGGGCGCTGAGGGAATCGACATCGCCGGTCGCAATGCGCGGCTGAGCGACCAAGACAACGCGATTCCACCGCTTGGCGTTTGCATTGTCGACCACCGTTCGGGCGTCGATTCGCGTCAAGCTAGCTTGCTGGGCTGGGACCTGTGAATGAGCGGGCTGTGAAAAAATCGCCAAAGCAACTAGAAACACACCCAGCGTGGCCCAGCGAAATTCAATAGAGTGATTGCGTGCCATGTGATTCGGTAGTTCGAGTTCAAAAAAACGCAGATTCATCGCAACCGCGATTCTAGAGTTTCAGATGACAAAAGAAAACGCAGAAAACCAGTCGCACATTTCACTTCGCAATGTTTGCAAGCACTACGAGGACGGAAATGTCGTAGCCCTGGACGGAGTTTCACTTGAAATCGAGTCGGGAACTTTTGTGTCCGTGATGGGGCCCAGCGGTTGTGGCAAGTCAACGATGCTGAACATGATCGGGGCACTGGACAATCCTACTTCTGGAGAAGTGTTTCTAGCAGGCAATCCGCTGCACGCTCTGGGAGATTTGGATCGCGTTCGTTCACAAGAAATCGGTTTCGTTTTTCAGTCGTACTATCTTTTGCCAAATTTAACAGCAATTGAAAACGTGCAGATTCCCATGTTTGAGAGCGAACTGCCGCGACAGCATCGTGCGGCGCGTGCACAAGAACTTTTGACGCTGGTAGGGTTGGCCGATCGCATCAAACACTTGCCCAATCAGCTTTCCATTGGGCAGCGACAACGTGTTGCGATCGCAAGAGCGATGGCGAATGAACCATCATTGATACTTGCCGACGAACCGACCGGCGCGCTTGACAGTAAAAGCGGCCAAGAAGTCATGACCCTGCTGAAGGAGTTAAACCGAACGCAGGAGACCACTCTGGTCATGGTCACTCACGACCAAAACGTTGCCGACCAAGCCGATCGAACGATTCATTTAAGTGATGGACGGATCGTTGGCTAACGACTGCGTCTATTCACTTTTCAGAACCATCAATTCGATTTTCCGATACTCGCACGGATGGCTTTCGGATTGAATCGAAATCGTACCCTCGCTCAACATCAACGAACCGGCCTTGTCTGCCAATTCTTTGGCATGCGAATCACGTGGATCCAGTTGTGGCTTGGTGTATTCCAGAACAACTTTACCATCGATGATATGTTTGATTGAGTCGTTTCCACGAACCTCGACTTCGACAGTCACCCAACCATCACCATGATAGGTCTTGGAGGTGGATTTTGTGCAGTGCGGCTTGAACAGCTTTCCTTTCATCACCACATTCGTACCTGGCGTACAGAGGTTCGCAGTTGTCCGCTTTGCTTTGCCGTCCCCACCTAGCGTCTGGACCTCAATGCTGGTTGGAAAGTCCTGATCCTTGGACATTGTTTTTGGACTTTCACCGTGCAACATCAAGCCACTATTTCTAAGCGCCCATGCTGGCCCGCCCTTTGCTTGTTCACCCAAAAAGCGATACTCAACACGTAGTCGGTAGTGTGAAAAAGTATCCTTGTAAAAAAGGTGCCCGAACGTGTCGTTGAACTCGTCGTACTTTTCGTAACCAACTTTCAAGACACCATCGGAGACTCGAAACGTATCTCCGTAGTTATCACCAAGTTTGTGATAGCGGATCTTGGGTGTCCAACCACTCAAGTCCTTGCCGTTGAACAGCTGCATCCACTTTCCTGTTTGTGGTGGATCATCCCCGTGCGCAAATCCAGTCAACATGCATGTCAAAATACAGGTAGTGAAAGTCAATGTTTTCATCGTTCGGTTACTTGTTGCAGAGTTTTGGGGTAGCGGAAGTCGGTCAAGGGCTTGTTGATTTACTGAGCCGACGGCGCTAGCCGCGGGCCTTGTGGTGATAACGCAAACCTTCAAGGCCCGTGGCTAGCGCCAGCGGCTCACAAAAATTTGCCACGCAAATAAATCAACAAACCGCCAAGACTTTCGGGCAGATCTTGAACCATGACGCGTTGGCTCGACGCGCCCAAACTATCATTACCAAGATAACATCTGGCGTCGAAAGAAAAGGAATCTCGGCATGTGGAATCATTCGGTAATTCCGTCCTGACTACGGCTCGCCCCGAGCATGCTGCGTTTGGGGTGGGACCCCAAGAACCCCAAAAGGTTTGTGGGTGATGCGGAAAATCGTGGGCAGACGAGTGTTACTTGCCGTTATTTACAGGGAATTCACCATTTGCGGCAATTTTCTGAAGAGTTAGAATAAGGAGGGTGCCTCAGGCATCTAAAAAGTGTGTCCTACCACTCCGCTTTTTTATTTCTGACCAAGATTGTTTTCCGCAGTAAAATCCACGCCAAGATATTTGGCGGATTGATATTGCTTCAACGCCTGCTGGTCAGTCAATAGCGTTCAATCGCTTAGGTCTAAAACGCCTCCTACCTCAAAAGATCGTAATGCTGAATCGCAGAAGAATGCTGCAGGGAATTGCTGCTGGCGCTGGTGCTACTTTTGGAAACTCGTTTGCATCGGAACGCCTGTTGGCCGCTCCTGCAAGTAACACGACGCCAAAACGCATTGTGTTTTTCATGCAGAACCAAGGATTTCATCCTGGGACTTGCGTTCCTAAAGGCATGAAGAACAGCGGCTCTTTGGCGAAAGCCGAACTGCCAGAACCAATCAGTGCACTTGAGCCTTTTAAAGAACGGCTGCACATTATCAATGGCCTGCACGGCATCCACACAAGCCCATCGCATAGTGCGTTCTTTGGTGCCTTGGGCGGGTACCGCGGAAGCGATGGTGTGCCTCCGAGCGCGCCGACGATTGATTATGAACTGAGCAAGGCGCTTCCGCAGACATTGCTTCCGCACTTGTGTATCGGCATGGACTCGATCGAGAACATGACTACCAAGCCGACGATCGCGACTTTGTCTGCAAGTGGAGCTGGCCAGCCAATCTTCATGCATTCGAATCCGAATCATTTGTATCAAATGCTCTATGGTGGTATCTCTACGGGTAACATTCGCATCCAACATGAAGCTCGCTCCAATACACTGAACCAGATTGAATCACTGGCGGCAGCAAAAGGACGTGCGCTCCCACGTTCCGAGCAGCAGCGATATGGTCAATACGTTCAAGGCTTCAAGGAAGTCAATGGGTTACGTGATCGACTGGATTCCGTTTCTGATCACCTGCGCAAATTTGCGCCGACAGTCGACGAGAAATACTCGAAGCCAGAATTCGAAACGGATTGGCACGATCGCTTGTTGGACCTTGGCATTTCAGCATTGACGTCAGGTATCACCAACACACTGACGATCGGCTCCGGTCGCGGCGAGATCTTTGGCGCGTGGAAGGGGCTGGGTGTCGATGAGCAAGGCCACAACCTTGGTCACATGGACCAACCAGACAACCCGATTTGGATCAAAATTCGGCAATACAACTGCCGTATGCTCGTCAAGATGATGGAGAAACTAGAAAGCGTACCTGAAGGCAGTGGCACGATGATGGATAACACATTGATCGTGTACACCAGCAACAATGCTGACAAACAGCACACTAGCGGAGCCAACTGGCCTGTGATGTTGTTGGGCGATCTGGACGGCGCGTTCAAGACTGGCTGCTTTACACAGCTGGATGGCAAACGACCGATCAACGCATTTTACACATCGCTTCTGCGAGCTGCCGGCCAGAATGTGGATCGGTTCAACATGAATGACAAGCTGGCCAAGAAGTTTGACTCAAGCACAGGACCGCTGAAGGAAGTTCTGGCATGAGCAAGCTAGGTGTTGTTTTTGGCAACGAAACAGGTTCGCGTTTTTGTTGCGTTTCGCAATTGCCGCTTACCCTGGCCATGTTCGTCGGTATTTTATTTTCGACAGCAAGTGCAGAGACTTACAAGCCTGGTCAAGGCGCCAACAAGAAGTTTAGATTCGCGAAATCTTTTCTTGTTAACCACTGCGTCGACTGCCACGGCGAATCAGACCCTGAAGGCGATCTTTCGCTTCATGATTTGGGGGAAGTTGATGAAGTCAATGCGGCAATTTGGAAAGCGATCTGGGCGCAGGTTGCACTGAAAGAGATGCCACCAAATGACGCTGGGCAGCCAGAAGTTATCGAGCGTCTGCAGTTTACGGACTGGGTTGTCGGGGCGTTAAAACGCGAGATGAAAGACAAGGGTGGATTCCAAGCTGATCAAGATCCCAACAAAGCAAATTTCGTTGACCATGATTTACTTTTTGGTCCGCTACCCGATGGCATCAAGCTTTTGCCAACTTCGTCACCGACCCGCATCTGGAGAGTGACGCCTCAGGAACACATCACGCGTTTGAATGAGTTGATCAACAAGGAACCAGAGTTTGACCCAAAACGTCCCGGCGTTCGAACGCATGGCGACGTCGTTCCCACGAATCATGGCGGTGAGCTAAAACTATACTTCGGCACCGATCGAATCATTCGCTGGCAGGGCGGTACGGTTGCGTATGCAACGTCAGTCAAGAGTATTCCTGCCGTACTGTCATCAGCTCGAAAGCACGGGCTAGAGAACTATCCAGACTTCTATACCGTCAATAGCGCCGAAGCGACTCAGATCATGGATGTCGCCGACGATATCATTCGTTACATGGCGTATGGCCCTCTGAGCATCGCGAATCCAGACCAGATTACCGACGACCCAAATACTTACAAGATGGAAGGCGATATCCGAGGCTTGCCCACGGCTATCGTCTACAGCACAAAAGTCATGCGCCCGCTGACGCCGGTTTATGAACTGTTGACGCAAGACGGGGTGGATGTCGATCGACTGCGTGCCGCGGTGGACTACCTTTTCGAATCGCTGACGTATCGCCCGCCCAGCAAATCCGAGTCCGATGTCTATCTGAAAATCGTGCAGCAATCGATCGATAAACTTGGCAAGGAAGAAGGCGCGGTCTTAGGGCTTTCGGCTATCTTTCTGGACCGCGACGCTATGTTTCGACCAGAGTTGGCAGACAGCAGCAAGGCCGATAAGCATGGTCGCGTGATGCTACAAGACTGGGAATTGGGGCTCGCAGTAAACCATGCACTTAGCTACATCAAACCGGACGCGGAGCTACGAACCGCAATCGTTGAAGGAAGGATGCGGACAAGAGCGGATGTTAAACGTGAAGTCGAAAGAATCTTGGCTGACGACACGATCCGCAAACCACGTATTTTGCGTTTCTTTCGCGACTACTTTGACTACGATCTAGGTGGTTATATCTGCAAGGATACCAAATCGCTCGGAGCGACAGGTGTGAGCAATCGTGGAACATCGCACTATCGAGCAATGTTCGACGCGACGGCAAGTACCGATCGATTGATCGAATTGATTTTGCAAGAAGACACCGACGTGCTCAATCAGCTTTTGACAACCGATAAAGTGGTCGCGACGAAAGCAGATCGCGTCTATTTCGGTGTTTTGCGTACAAGCCAGGAGAGGAAAGAGGCGGTCGCGCTGGCGAGAATTGCAACAGCCGAGGCTGTCAAGAAAGAGACAGCAGAATTGAAAGCCGCAAAAGAAGCTGTGACCGAGCTTGAGCAGAAGTTGCAAGACGCTCCCGAAACCAAGGCGACGAAAAGAGATCTGGCTGCCGCCGAGAGGAAAGTCACTAGCACAAAGAAGAAAATCGCTGCATCGAAGAGGCTACGTGCGGCGGCGAATCAACAAGTCACTCCAGCAGAACTCTCTGGACCGGAAGTGTTCGCTCGTGTTAGTCGACGTAGCTTCGGCGCGGGGACCATGAAGCCTGAACGAGTGCTGGCAACAGTCCCCGAAGGACAACGCTTGGGTATTCTGACGCATCCCAGTTGGTTGGTTTCACATTCTGATGCGATGGACAATCACGCGATCCTGCGAGGTCGGTGGGTCCGTGAACGTTTGTTGGGAGGAGGGATTCCTGACGTTCCAATCACGGTCGATGCCATGCTCCCTGATGAACCGAAAAGCACTCTTCGTCAGCGGATGCGGGTAACAAAAGAGTCATATTGCTGGACCTGTCACCAAAAAATGGATCCGCTTGGTCTGCCTTTTGAAATGTTCAATCATGCCGGTGTATTTCGTACGACAGAGCTGGACGAACCAGTCGAAACATCTGGCGAGATCATTGGTTCGGGCGACCCAGAGATGGACGGAGAGGTTTCTGATGCAATTGAAATGATTCGCAAACTTGCAAAAAGCGAACGCGTCGAACAAGTTTTCGTCCGGCATGCTTTTCGCTTTTGGATGGGCCGCAACGAGACTCTAAACGATGCACCAGTACTACAAGCGGCTTATCGCGAATACAAAGAGAACGGTGGCAGCATGAACGCACTGATCACATCGCTGCTAACTTCAGATGCGTTTCTGTATCGAAAGAAACATTGAAGTAGCCGGATTTACGAGTTTGGCCGGATCTCTTGGATTGGTTTCGATTGGCCAGACACAATGCGGATGCTCCAGTCACCAGAGTCTTCGCCAATGCACCATTGGCCAGCGAAGGTTCCTTCGCCATCGAATTGCCCAAGATACGCGACATCATGTTGGCCAATGTATCGCTTGTGAATCGTAACGGATCCGTCAGACTTGATGATTCCGCCCAGGGTAAACGGGCCAATGATGTCGACACCGCTTCCTTTCAGTTCACGAGAATCGAATGCGATTTTCAATTCGTTCATTGGCTGGCGGCCGAGCCCGGATTGGTCCCACCAGCCTTCGCAATTGATCGTCATGCTAAAATTGTGTGTTCGTGAATCAAATAAACCGTGTGCCAATTTGATTCTTGGGTTCTGCTGGGCATCAGGCAAGCGAAATTTATGTTTGATTGAGCTCCAGGAATCCGCGGCGAAGTCGTTGATACCGAACTGCAAGACGACGAACCTCCATTGGCAGCCCAGAAATCGTTCTATCTAGATAGGCGTTTTCCTTGCCTTGCAAAAACGCAGGCAACCAGTCATTGCCAAAACTTGTGGGTGAATCGAATTCCAGATTAGCGGCCACTTGGTGAATTAGCATCGACAAAGATGGCGGCGGAGCCCGTCGCTGGGGTGCACTTTCTTGCAGTTGTGTTTCTAAACGTGCCAGACTGCTTGCCATTTCTTTCGCCTCATGATCACCGGCAACATAGAAAGGCAACGCAAATTCTCGGTTTGATCGCGATCTCTTTGAGCCCGACTGAGTGCTGATGGAAAGATTCAAGATCCCACTTCGCCATCGTAATGGCGTTTGTAACTGTATCCGAAAAGTCTTGTTTCCCTCGATGATTTGATCAGCCGTCCGCCGCCACTTGAAATACACACCCTGGCCTCGGTTGATCGTTCCTGACGCGATGACTGTTTGCAAATGGGGGCGAGCTGTGAATTCGCTTGCAAAGAGTTGTTTGGTTCCTCGATCGACCCCTAGGTTTCCTTTGGCAAAACTTGATAGATCAGTGTTGATACCCAGTCCCAGAGCCCCTGTGTCTTCGACGGATGATTTGATTTTTGTGCCACCGTCAAGCTGACTCGCTGCGGTAGTCTTGGGCGCGTAGTCATGAATTTTGATCCGCTGATTTTGCAACTGGGCTTTGACAAGCAACTGTTGGGGTTGCTTGTTGGCATCGCTCTCATCAACAAAACAAGAAACGGGTACCAGGATCTCAATGATTCGTTCGCCTGTCGGGGACTGAAGCTCAGTCGCAGCGATGTACGGTGGCACATCGAATTCAACCAATCGATCTTGGGCAGAGACCGACTGAGATGTAGCGAGTACAAAGAGTGCGGCGATGCAGTACTTGAATTCATTCATCGGTCAGCCAATTGTGAGAGAAACTGAGACGACGAAAACATGCGAGGCTGCCAAAAAAATCAGCGCTGCATGATTCTCGCCATTCCCTACCGAGCGTCTGATCAAGCATATTGCCAGCGATCTACCGGGCAATGGCGGCGCGCAGTCGCCCAGCGCAAGGTCGGACTGTGAAACAAGAACACGCTGGGTGGCTATCCGTGGCTACCAGATCGTGAAACTCTCTAGCTATGCATCCTGGGAAGCTCGCTTCCTTCTGCAATGATCTGACTCTCATCGGCGGACAGTTGGTCTAGCCGCACGCGCACAACAGACCGCTCTGCAAAGGATTCGGCGATACGTACGTAGGTCGTATGGTGTCTTGCCTCGCTCTCAAAAAGACTGGCGTAAAACTTAGACAATTCGGGCTCCGAATCCTTGACGTGTTCAGCCAGCAATTGAAAGCGTTCGCAGCTTCGTGCTTCGATCAGGGAACCGACCAGCAATCGATCAACTGCACGTTCCGGCTCATGTGGCCTTACCAATCCGTTTAGCTTTCGGCCATACGGTCCACTGGGCAAAGTGCGAAACTCAATCCCACGTTGGTCCAATATTTCAAGCACTAGATGAAAGTGCTCGAGTTCCTCTTGGACGATGATTGTCATTTCGCGGCACAACTCACGATGCTCGGTGTACGAGTTCATCAGATTCATCGCCACGGACGCTGCCTTGCGTTCGCAGTGCGCGTGGTCAATCAATATTTCGTCCAAGTGATCATCCACTTGGGAAAGCCATCGTCGATCCGATTCGGACTGCAGATGCAGCATGTCTATTCGCCTGAAAAGAGTGCTCTGGAGAAAGTTGCCGCATCGAATTGTGCGATGTCTTCGATTCCTTCTCCCAGCCCAACGAATTTGACGGGCAATTGAAACTTTTCACGAATCGGCAGGATAACGCCGCCTTTCGCTGAACCATCAAGTTTTGCAAGAACGATTCCTGTGCAACCAGCGGCATCACTGAACCCTTGTGCTTGGCTGATCGCGTTTTGCCCAGCGGTCGAATCCAGCACCAACAGTACTTCGTGTGGCGAGTCTTCGATATTCTTGCCAACAACTCGCCGGATTTTATCCAGCTGTTGCATCAGGTTCGTTTGTGTTTGCAATCGGCCAGCGGTATCAATGATCGCAATGTCAGCGTCAATCTCAATGGCTTTTTCAACTGTCTTGAAGGCAACGCTTGCTGGATCGGATTCTGGTTTGCCGGTTACGATTTCGCAACCGATCCGACCTGCCCAGACCGTTAGTTGCTCGACGGCAGCTGCGCGAAAAGTATCCCCGGCACCCAAGACTACTTTGTTGCCTTGGCTGGTAAGGAAATATGACAGCTTCCCAATTGATGTCGTCTTGCCACTGCCATTAACGCCCACGACTAGAATAACGGTAGGCCCCGACTCCGCACGATTCAGTTCAACCGACTCTTGTTCGAGCATGGACTGAGTCTGGTTGGTGATGGTTTCAAGAACCTCTTCGAAGTCGACTTTGCGGCCTCGCAGCCGTTTACCGACATCATCGCGAATGATTTCCGCGGGACCAGATCCCATGTCAGTGCGTACTAGCTGCGCGAACAGTTCCCCCAGGAAATCATCGTCTACCAAGCGACCATCAGCTTTGAAGAGGTCACGGATATCGGTGTTCAGTTTTTCGCGAGTCTTTTGCAGGCCGCTGCGCATCTTGGCGAACAGGCCTGCCTTCTTTGTAGAAGATTCTGGTTGTGCAGATTGCTCGGAAGAGGCCGGCGGATCTGATTCTTTCGCTTTCTTAGAGCGCCACAGCGCCATGCTAACACCTTTGTTTTGAATCGAAATGCTTGTTGATCGCTCTGATTTTGCGCGATTTGAGGGCACTTCGGAAGTGCCAATGCGCGGATGCCCATCTGATCGCTATCGGCGGAACAACTGGAACCAGCAGCAGAACTGGTTCTGCAGGGGCTTTCGGACTTACTGAAACGATTGTCACACAAGCAATGAGCGGTACGGCGTTTGTCTGAATCAGGGATTGTTTTGCATTGGATTCGCGCATCTTTTAAAAGTAGCCCGATATCACAAACAAGAAATGGAACATGTTCTGGATTGATGGTCACCAGCCACGTTCTCCTTTCTCTAAAAATTGGCTGAATGCCCAAGTAAGGATATTTCGGGAGAAAATTAGCAATGAAGCTTTCAAAATGGGCAATTGCTGCGGCAATTGCATTTATGGTTCAGTTTGGTGGTCAAGCTAAGGCAGACGACATTAAATTGATGTCGCACTGTACTGCCTCTAATTGTGATTGCGGTCAACCCGTGTGCGGTTGCGAAAACGCAGGTGGATGTGACTCAGGTTGCAGCACCAAATCACTTTTGGGCGGCTGCCTAAGTGGTGGGTGCCTAGGTGGCGGCGGGTGCGACTCTGGCTGCGATTCCGGTTGTGATTCACTTGGATGCTTAGGTGGAAGCCTGGGCGATCCGTGGAGCTTGTTCCCAAGTAACGGCGCACTCAATGTCGGCGGTTGGCTGCAGTTTGGTTATCACGACAGGGCGAACGTTTTGTTCAATAGCCACCCTGACCGTGTTAATCTGCACCAAGCTTGGCTGTATGCTGAAAAGCAGCTTGATACAAGCAATGGTTTTGATATCGGTGGACGTATCGATTACGTCTACGGTGTGGATGCTCAAAACACTCAGGCATTCGGCATTAGCAATGATCACTGGGACAACGATTGGGACAACGGCATTTACGGCCACGCACTCCCGCAGTTGTACCTTGAAGCTGGATACGGAGACTGGTCGGTTAAAGCTGGTCACTTCTATACCATCATTGGGTACGAAGTAGTAACAGCGCCCGACAACTTCTTTTACAGTCACGCATACACGTTCAATTTCAGTGAGCCGTTCACGCACACAGGTGCTTTGGCAACGTATTCAGCAAGTGATAAACTGGATGTGTATGGCGGATACGTACTGGGTTGGGACAGTGGTTTCGAGGACAATGGAGACGCATTCCTTGGTGGTGCTTCGTTGGACGTGACCGACAGCTTCAACCTGACTTACGCAGCCTCTGGCGGTGTATTCCGGAACAACGTTTTCGATGGAACTCTCAAGGGTTACATGCACTCAATCGTTGGTAACATGCAAGTTAGCGACAACCTGAATTGGGTCATCCAAAGTGATTTGCTGGATGTCGAATCCAACGTTGGAATCGTGGAAAACACTGAGACGTTTGGTATCAACAACTACTTGTTCTACACAGTGTCAGATAAACTGGCCTTGGGAACACGTTTCGAGTGGTACAACGTTGAAGAAGACACCGCTGGTACCGACATCGATATCTACGCGTTGACAACAGGTTTCAACTACCGACCTCACTCCAATATCATCGTTCGTCCTGAAGTTCGCTGGGACTGGGATGATACCGGATCCGTTACCGAAAACGGTGAGGATCGTCAAACGACCTTTGGTATCGACACGATCTTCACGTTCTAAAAAAACGATAGATAATCCCGCTAGCTGTTATCGGCAAGCGGATTACAAAAATCAGGAGCCGATCGCGCCTAAAGGTGCGATCGGTTTTTTCATGCGCGCTGTCCTGCTCGTCATAACCCGGTCGATCAGCTCAATCGCTTTCAGCGAAATGATCCTGCTAATACGGGGCGCCCCTACGATAGACACCAATACCGCAGCACATACCACTGGAATCCCAACTTAAGTAACAATCTGTACTTCTGGCAAAAAAGTTCTTAGCAGTCTCAGGCGTTCCGATAGGAATGATGAACAGATGCGGAATACTGAGGTTCATCGTGTTAACCAATTGAACCAGCCTGGCGGTCATATTCCTCACAAAACTAAATACGTCTAATGAACGGTGAGTGAGATGAAATCGAGAATCTTTCTGTTGGTGGCACTCGTCGCCTTGGCAAACGCAAAACTATCCGCCGACGGTTTTAGGCTCGGCTTGGCTGATTGTGACGGTTGTGGCGAATGCACAAAATGTGACTCCGTGCCCAGTGGTTGCAAGATCGGTAGTTTGATTGGCGGTAGCTGTGATGCGATTGGTTGTTCGACTTGCGGAAGTTGCAGCTCAAGTGATGGCTGCATCGGCTGCGGTTCTAGCGGTTGTGATTCAGTTGGTGGGTGCATAAGCTGCGATGCTAGCGGTTGCGATTCAATGATCGGCTGCGATTCCGGTTGTGATTCACTTGGATGCTTAGGTGGAAGCCTGGGCGATCCGTGGAGCTTGTTCCCAAGTAACGGCGCACTCAATGTCGGCGGTTGGCTGCAGTTTGGTTATCACGACAGGGCGAACGTTTTGTTCAATAGCCACCCTGACCGTGTTAATCTGCACCAAGCTTGGCTGTATGCTGAAAAGCAGCTTGATACAAGCAATGGTTTTGATATCGGTGGACGTATCGATTACGTCTACGGTGTGGATGCTCAAAACACTCAGGCATTCGGCATTAGCAATGATCACTGGGACAACGATTGGGACAACGGCATTTACGGCCACGCACTCCCGCAGTTGTACCTTGAAGCTGGATACGGAGACTGGTCGGTTAAAGCTGGTCACTTCTATACCATCATTGGGTACGAAGTAGTAACAGCGCCCGACAACTTCTTTTACAGTCACGCATACACGTTCAATTTCAGTGAGCCGTTCACGCACACAGGTGCTTTGGCAACGTATTCAGCAAGTGATAAACTGGATGTGTATGGCGGATACGTACTGGGTTGGGACAGTGGTTTCGAGGACAATGGAGACGCATTCCTTGGTGGTGCTTCGTTGGACGTGACCGACAGCTTCAACCTGACTTACGCAGCCTCTGGCGGTGTATTCCGGAACAACGTTTTCGATGGAACTCTCAAGGGTTACATGCACTCAATCGTTGGTAACATGCAAGTTAGCGACAACCTGAATTGGGTCATCCAAAGTGATTTGCTGGATGTCGAATCCAACGTTGGAATCGTGGAAAACACTGAGACGTTTGGTATCAACAACTACTTGTTCTACACAGTGTCAGATAAACTGGCCTTGGGAACACGTTTCGAGTGGTACAACGTTGAAGAAGACACCGCTGGTACCGACATCGATATCTACGCGTTGACAACAGGTTTCAACTACCGACCTCACTCCAATATCATCGTTCGTCCTGAAGTTCGCTGGGACTGGGATGATACCGGATCCGTTACCGAAAACGGTGAGGATCGTCAAACGACCTTTGGCATCGACACGATCTTCACGTTCTAAAGAACGCGAGATCCAATACAAAACTCTGTTTAGCGCTAACCCAGTCATCAATTTGATGCCTGGGTTTTTTGCTGCGATGTGGTCAATCCGTTTTGATAGCACTGCATTCACGTCCGAAAGATGCTGCAATCGATACAGCTTCACAAAACGAGCTGCAATTCGGGAATTCGCAAGGCGCAATTATTCTGTTCATGTTGAGTTTGCCGATTATTCCAGTCGATAGGGCAAACCGATAGCCAAGGTCTCAAGAATCGAATGTGGTTTTTGTCTCCATCTCCGCTGCTAACACGCGGTAACCCGCAGCTATCAGTTCAACATTTACACGACTGACTTTCAGCATGGAGAAGCTGACTGTTGTGTCATGACTTTAGTGATGGATCTCAATCGATGAGACAACAAGTTATTGCATTGGCGTTTATGCTTGGATTCTGCACAGCGGCAAGTGCACAGCAGGCTACGTATCACGTTACGGATCTGACACCTCAGCGAAACGTGGCACTTGTTAATCACTGCTCCGCATGCAATTCTGCGGTCTGCGGCTGCGAGGCTCGGCCAGCGAAACCGACCTGCGGATGCGGTGCTCCAACTGGAGGCTGTGGATGTGCAGCGGCTCCGGCTCCTGCACCGGCGCCCGTGATGGCTGCACCGGCATGCGGATGCGGCGGTGGCCCCGTCTGTGGATGCGAAGCGGCACCACCTGCCCAGCCGACTTACCACGCTGAACCCACTTGCGGTTGCGGAAGCACCAGTTGTGGTGGCGGTCTCTCATGCAAGTTGTTATCCCGTCAACCAGAACCGACCTGCGGATGCGGTGCTCCAGCTGGAGGCTGTGGATGTGCAGCGGCTCC
>CAYNNP010000008.1:41011-62823 GCA_964398215.1 uncultured Pirellulaceae bacterium
AACCGACCTGCGGATGCGGTGCTCCAGCTGGAGGCTGTGGATGTGCAGCGGCTCCGGCTCCTGCACCGGCGCCCATGATGGCTGCACCGGCATGCGGATGTGGTAGTGCAGCCGTCTGCGGATGCGAAGCGGCACCACCTGCCCAGCCGACTTACCGCGCTGAACCTACTTGCGGATGCGGTGCTCCAGCTGGAGGCTGTGGATGTGCAGCGGCTCCTGCTCCTGCACCAGCACCCATGATGGCTGCACCAGCATGCGGATGTGGTGGTGGAGCCGTCTGTGGATGTGAAGCGGCGCCTCCTGCCCAGCCGACTTACCGGGCTGAACCTACTTGCGGCTGCGGAAGCACCAGTTGTGGTGGCGGTCTCTCATGCAAGTTGTTCTCCCGTCAGCCAGAACCAACGTGTGGTTGTGGAGGCGGTGGGTGCGACGGTGGTTGTGCCAGTTACGTTCCAGCACAGAATCCAAGTTTTGCTTCGTCTACTGGAGGCGGATGTCGGCTTGGGTTGAGCGGCCTTTTTGCGAAGAACACATCTGCGTCATGTGGATGCGAAGGCTGTGCCAGTGCTCCAATGCAACCAAGTTGTGGATGTGGTGAGCCAACATGTGGCGTTGCAGGTGGACCTTCAGGATGTGCGTTGACAGGCAAAGATCCGTTCACGCTGTTTGGCAAGGATTCTAGTGGGATCTCCATTGGCGGCTGGATTTCTGCCGGATATCACAACAAGGCACTTCCATTATTCAATGCTCACCCTGACCGCTTCAATGTTCACCAAGCGTGGGTTTACGCAGAGAAAGTTGCCGACGGATCCAACGGATTTGGATTGGGCGGCCGTATCGACTACGTATACGGTGTTGATGCTCAAGATACTCAGGCCTTTGGCATCGACGACGACCATTGGGACAACGACTGGGACAACGGGATCTACGGCCACGCGATACCTCAACTGTATGTCGAAGCAGCCTATGGAAACGCATCTATCAAAGTTGGCCATTTCTACACGGTGCTTGGCTGGGAAGTTGTTGGTGCACCTGACAACTTCTTTTACAGCCACGCGTACACGTTCAATAACAGTGAGCCGTTCACGCACACAGGTACGCTGACCACAATCACCCCAAACGACAAATTGACTTTGTACGGTGGCTACGTATTGGGCTGGGACAGTGGCTTTGCAGACAACGGCGATGCGTTTCTTGGTGGTGTTTCATATGGGTTGGGTGAAAACATCAACTTGACGTACGCAACCAGCATCGGAACATTTGCTGAAGACAACACGGGAGTCCTGGAAGAAGGTTACATGCACTCGATCGTGGCTGACGTGACCTTGACTGACAAATTGCAGTATGTCTTTCAGAGCGACCTGCTGGATTCAGAGGATGCTGCTGGGCTGGCCGTTCGCGACACGTTCGGAATCAACAACTACTTGATCTACAACATGAACGAAAAAGTGTCTGTTGGTACTCGGATCGAGTGGTGGCAAGTAAGCTTGGACAGCCAAGGATTCTATGGAGACGTTGCCAATCCAGCTGCGATTTCCAGCGCGGCATCGAATCTTGGCGACTTTGATGTTGCCGCACTGACGCTAGGAATGAACTACCGAGTCTGTTCGCACTTCACGCTGCGGCCTGAAATCAGATGGGACTGGGTTGATGCCGATCTGAGTCAACTGAATGCTGCGGACACAACGATCTTAGAAAATAACGACGATCGGCAAACTACATTCGGCTTTGACGCGATCGTTACCTTCTAGCAGTTTTCCAAATCGGCAGACCTAGATGCTCGGGTGGGTATCATTTGGACAGCATGTTTCGATACATGCTGATTCCGGCAGGGCCCACCAGGACAACAAAGATGCCTGGGAAGATAAAGATAACCAACGGAAAGATCATCTTTACAGCGGTCTTGGCAGCTTTTTCTTCGGCGATTTGACGACGTTTGGTCCGCATCGAATCACTCTGTACGCGAAGTGCAGTTGCGATACTGGAACCAAACTTGTCAGCTTGGATCAAAATCGATGCAAGCTGCTTGAGGTCATCAACACCACTTCGGTAACCAAGCGCGGACAAAACTTCAGACTTGGTTCTACCGAACTGAAGTTGTTGGTTCGCGATTCCGAATTCTTCACCAATTTCCTTGTGGCTCTTATCCATCTCTTCTGCCACTTTCCGAAGCGCTTGATCCATACCAAGACCCGCTTCTACACAAACAACCATCAGGTCAAGTGCATCGGGCAAACCCAGAAAGATCTTTTCGCGCCGTCGTTTGGCGAGGTGGTCGAGCAACATTTTCGGCAGCATGTATCCAACACCACCGCCAATCGCCAACTTGATCATCATCGACTGAGAGAAACCGTCAGCGATGACGCCAAACAGCCCACCACATATCAAGCCGAAGACTGCAACGCCAAGTTGTAGCATCTTGAAAATCATGGGAGCCGTTTCACGTCGAAAACCAGCGTTCATCATGGTTTCGCGCAGCTTGCCCATCTCTTTTTCGTTGTTGCCAACTTTGTCTTTCAACGGCGCTGCGGCGCGCTCAAGAGCTTGCGCAATCTTGTCGTTTTTCGACTTTTGCTCTTTCTGACTCTCGATTGCGCTGGATGATGAGCGTTGTCGAAGTGTGTCCAGTCGAGCTTCGGCGCGATTGTCATCGCCACTTACTCGACCAATCGTCACCCAAGCGACTGCTGTTACCGCGACGAAAATCGCAATGGTAGTCAGAATGGTTGGGCTGAGAGTGATAAATAGGATTGGCAGTGTCATGATCTTCGTTTCAAGTGATGGATGATCGTTGTGTAGTGGGGGACCGTTTTTGGGAACGGAATTGCTTAGACCTTGATCGTGATAATTTTCTTGATCATGACGGCTCCCATTAGCTGTGTTACCAATGCAAGGCACAGCATGTAGCGACCGATTTCGTCAGTGAATAGCATCATGACGTAGTCGTAATTGAGCTTCAGCATGACCAGGAACAAAACGGGAGGTAGTGCAAGCAGTACTGCACCACTCATCCGGCCTTCACCGGTAAGAGCTTGGATTTGTCCAAGGATTTGCAGACGTTCGCGAACTAGGTGGCCGATTTTGTCCAAGATTTCGGCCAAGTCACCACCAGTCTGTCGCTGTAGAACAACTGCGGTCGCAAAGAATCGAAGGTCCATGTTTGGAATTCGGTTGGACATTTCTTCGACGGCTTCATCAAGCGGAATGCCGAAGTTTTGTTCCTCGAATGCTCGAGCGAACTCAACCGCTAGTGGTTCTTCCATCTCCGAAGCGACCAAGCCGAATCCAGCGTTCAACGAGTGCCCAGCGCGAAGCGACCGGCCCAGCAACTCAAGTGCTTCAGGAATCTGTTGGCCAAACTTCGAGAGCCGTCGTCTGCGTTTGACGAATAGCCAACCCAAGGGCAGCAATACGAAAAAGAGACCGACGATTGGAGCCAACAAGATCGGCACCGGGGAAACGACACAAAGAGCCGCACCGCCACCAAAAAACGCCAAGCAGATTGCCCAAAACTGGGATGCCGGCATTTTTACTCCAGCCTGATACAGGTATTCGGAGATCCCTGGCAAGCTCCGCAGGATTGAACCAATGACGCCAGAGGCATCCTCGAATCCACCTTGCGTCAACAGAGAACCTTCATCAGCCTTGCCGGTTCCTCCGGCTTGCCGACGTCGACGAGTTGCCATTTCCTGCAAGCGGTCTTCGGTTGCATTCGAATCGCTGCCAGGCATTAGCGTGGCTGCTCCGAACGCAACTATCGAGGCGACAAAGATGCCGACCGCGACGATAATCATCGTTGTGCTCATTTTCGTTTACTTTTCAAATTGATGTTGGGTTGATCTTTACGCTTGCATCATGACTTTTTCGCGGAACGCACTTGCAGGCAAGCGTACGCCCGATTGCTCCAACCGATCCATGAATGATGGTCGGACACCTGTGCACTCAAAGTGCCCGTGTGCTTTTCCGTCTTCCCCAATGCCCTGCTGTTTGTAGCGATAGATGTCTTGCATGATGATTGTGTCTTGCTCCATACCGACAACTTCGGTGATGTGAGTTACACGTCGCGGGCCACCCTGCAAACGGTTGGCCTGGATAATGACGTGTACCGCACCGGAGATTTGCTGGCGAATCGCTTTCACTGGCAACTCGAAGCCAGACATCATCACGAGTGTTTCCAAACGAGCGATTCCGTCACGGGGAGTATTGGCGTGAATCGTTGTGAGCGATCCATCGTGACCCGTATTCATCGCTTGAAGCATGTCCAGTGTTTCACCACCACGACACTCACCGATAATGATTCGTTCAGGACGCATACGCAGAGCATTCTTGACAAGGTCCGTCGCCGTGACAGCACCATTGCCTTCGATGTTTGGTGGGCGTGTTTCCAATCGAACAACGTGATCCTGCTGAAGCTGCAATTCCGCCGCATCTTCGATCGTGACGATACGATCGTCGTGACCAATGAAGGAAGAAAGCGTGTTCAACAATGTTGTCTTACCAGAACCAGTACCACCGCAGATGATCATGTTCAATCTGGCTTTGATACAACCTTCCAGCAACATCACCATTTCTGGTGTAAAGGCTTTGAAGTTCAACAGGTCTTCAAGCTTCAGAGGGTTGCTACCGAAACGACGAATCGAAACTGCTGCACCATCAAGAGCCAAAGGCGGGATGATCGCATTCACACGAGAGCCGTCTTCCAATCGGGCATCCACCATCGGGCTCGTTTCGTCAACACGACGACCGACTTTACTGACAATTCGGTCAATGATCTGCAACAAGTGCTTGCCGTCGCGGAATTCCACGTCGGTCTTTTGCATCTGGCCGCCTTTTTCAACATAAATGTTCTTGGGGCCGTTGATCATGATATCGCTGACGTCTGGATCTTTAAGAATCAATTCCAGAGGGCCAAGACCAAACGTTTCGTCCAGTACTTCGTCGACGATTCGTTCGCGTTCCTGCCGGTTCAGCAGTGTGTCTTCCGCATCGCAAAGATGCTCGACAACCAGTCGAATCTCGCGACGAAGTGTTTCACCATTCATGTCACCAACGCGTGACAGGTCAAGCTTATCAACCAGCTTGCTGTGGATTCGCTGTTTGGTTTCTTCGAATTGGTCTTGTCGTTTTTGGTCCGGTCGGACAGGTGGAGTGCGAGGTGACATCGCGGTGTTCCTGTTAGTTAGTCTTGATTACCCATGCGTTTGTGCGGATCGTATCGGTCGTCCGGTTTGGCAGATCCCAATGGAGCGGATCGACAGATACTTCCTCACAAACATAGAACGCAAATAAAGAAGAGTCGCCGCAATCACGTTTAATTCGCACAACCTCAGATGCCAAAAGAGTGTGCCTAAAGAAAGCTCATGATTTCCAAGAGAAACCCGCAGTGCCGATTGCTTTCAGTGAGCTTTCGGTCCAAGAATCCAAAGCACATCGCACTGCGTAAACCGGTGCAATCTGCATTGCCGATACAATGTTCGAACCAAAAAAAAACGGCGATTGACCATAGCCAATCGCCGTATGAATTTTTATCGATCAGTCGAGAGATTATCCGGCTGGAAACAAAGGACCTTCGCCTCCGCCCAATCCACCTTTCAAGTCGCCTTCAGCAGCAGGAACTTGGCTCTCGGCAGCTTCCTGTGCGGCAGCTTCCTGTTCTTTCGCCTCGTCCCAGTCAACTCGTTTGAGCGACAGGCCGATCTTTCTCTCGTCAGTGTCAACTCGAAGCACTTTGACTTCGATGTCATCACCGACTTTGACAACTTGCTCTGGATCTTCGACCTTGTCTTCGGACAACTCGCTGATGTGCAGTAGTCCTTCCAATCCATCTTCGAGGCCGATGAAGACACCAAAGTTCGTGATCTTGGTGACCTTACCCTTGACCAATTGGCCAGGCAGATACTTATCTGGAATGTCCCCATCCCATGGGTCGCTGTCCAGTTGTTTCAGTCCAAGTGCAATCCGGCGTCGGGATTCATCGACACTTAAGACACGGCAATTGATCTCTTGGCCCTTCTCCAGCATCTCGCTGGGGTGGCTGATTTTGCGAGTCCAAGACATGTCGCTAACGTGCAACAGGCCGTCGATTCCTTCCTCAAGTTCGATGAAGGCACCATAGTTGGTTAGGTTGCGAACCTTGCCAAGTACATCGGCGCCTTCTGGGTAACGCTCGAGAACTTCGTCCCAAGGATTCTTTTGGGTTTGTTTCATTCCCAAAGAAAGCTGCTGGCCTTCTGGGTCGATTCCCAAAATCTTGACTTCGATTTGGTCGCCAATTTCGACCAACTCGTTCGGGTGGTTCACTCGCTTGGTCCAGCTCATTTCGCTGATGTGCACAAGGCCTTCGATGCCGGGCTCTAGTTTGACGAACGCACCGTAGCTCATCACGTTGACGACTTCGCCATTGTGGACAGAATCCACAGGGTACTTCGTCTCGATGTTTTCCCACGGGTTGCGATCCTTCTGCTTTAGACCCAAAGCAATCTTTTGCTTTTCGCGGTCGATGTGCAGAACCTTGACTTCGATTTCTTGGTCAATCGAAACCATTTCGCTTGGGTGTCCGATTCTTTCCCAAGCCATATCTGTGATGTGCAGCAGTCCGTCGATACCACCAAGGTCAACGAACGCTCCAAAGTCGGCGATGTTCTTGACGATACCTTTGCGGATCTGACCGACTTCCAGTTCCTTCATCAGGTAGGCGCGATCTTCTTCACGCTGGTTTTCGATCAGTGATCTTCGGCTAATCACGATGTTGCGACGCATATCGTCGATCTTCAAGACTTCTGCTTGAATCACACGGCCAATGAAGTCGCCGATGTCGCCTGGTCGTCGAATGTCGACTTGGCTGCCTGGCAGAAACACATTGACGCCCATGTCGACCAACAGTCCGCCCTTGATCTTGTGGATAACTGTCCCGGTGACCACTTGGCCCTCCTGGACTTTCTCCATGATCTTGTTCCACTCGATGATCTTTTCAGCTTTACGTTTGCTGAGTGCGATCATTCCGTAGGGGTCATCCGCACCGCCAAGTTCGTCTTCCATCTCCTCGATCAAGACTTTGACGGTTTTGCCTACAGCTGGCTGTTCTTCATCGCTGCTCCACTCGTCAAGGCCGACGGTGCCTTCACTTTTGAAACCAACGTCAATCAAAACCCATTCGTCGTTTACTTCGACGATTTTTCCATCCACAATCTGCCCTTGGGCATACTCTTGATTGTCTTCGGTGATGGCTTCTAAGAGTGCTTGTTCAAGCTCATCCTGCGGCGCCAAAAGCTCAAGTTCTTGCAGGGTGTCGTCGTCCTCAAGGGAACGGATTAGATTTCGATTTACCATTGGTTAATAGGTACCAGCTACATTGAGTTGTCCGAACTTCTATTGAAGCGAAGTCGAATAACTCGGGGGGTTAGAGGAAAAAATTGGTCTACGCTGGCCACGATGGTCAGCGAATGGCCACGTAAACTATCAAACGCGCGAACGACTCACAACGCCTTTCCCGCAGTTTCCCGCATAATACGGCTGTTTCACAAAGAATTCAGCGTCTGCCATTCTTTCATAATCGGGTGCATTTACCCCGATTCTCAATGAATCCTTGGCAGGTAATCCAGATGCAGCCGCAAAGTGGCAATGCCGTAGCGAACGTCGACAGGACTTTCGGCAAACCGCATAACGTTACTTTGCCGAAATCGGACCCGCGATCCTTGGTTCACCACCATGATATTCCTCTGGTTTACTGAACCGAAAATTCGTCGCCCTCCGGCCTTTTTGGGTTTGTCTGTGATGTGGCGCCATGGGCTTGCCCAAGGCGAATCGCTTCATATTCGTACTGATTCACAGCGACGATTAACATGTGTCGCTACTGGCTAAACTGCGGCGATTTCATCATATTGAGGCTTGGCTGTCCGATTTCCTTTCAAAAACTTGCTATGTCACAAGACTTCTCACTTCGTTTGGCGATTGGAGGTGACCATGCAGGTTTTCCTCTGAAAAAAGTTGTTGCCGAGCGTTTCTCTAGCTCGGTCATTTCGCTGGTGGACTGCGGCACCAACTCCGGCGAAAGCTGTGACTATCCCGACTTTGCGATTGCTGTGGCTCGCGAGATCATCCAAGGACGCGCCGATCGTGGCTTGATCATTTGTGGGAGCGGCGTCGGTGTAAGTGTCGCTGCAAACAAGATCCCAGGCATTCGAGCAGCCATCTGTCACGATTCATATTCTGCACGCCAGGGCGTTGAACACGATGACATGAACGTACTTTGCATTGGTGGCAGAATCATCGGCAGCGAACTGGCGTTTGAGATTGTCAGTTCGTTCTTGAACGCAAACTACACCCCGCAAGAACGTCACGCACGTCGCTTAGATAAAGTGCATGAGATCGAACAGAAGGGCCTGGAGATTCTGTAGGTCGTGAAACTCGGGGAACTCCCGATCGTCTCGCTGTCTTAAAGATGGCATTGACAAAGTTAGAAATTCCGTCTTAGAGTCCGAATCAAACCGGTTCATTGTCATCAATTTTGAAAGACTTTACCGGTATTACTGATTTTGACGAAAACGGTTGGTCGAAGGAAAGGGAAACGGATTTCCCATTTCGGCCTCAAGTCCTTTTTGGAAGGCAGCAAGGATGCGCGACACAACTTTCTCCCTCACCCATCTTTTGATAGTTGGGTGCACTATTGCTCTAACGAGCTCGACAGGGTGCCGAAGCGGCAAGTCTCCCCTGAATCTCTTTAGCCTTAACCGGAATGAACCGTCACCAGAGGTTCTGGCAGGCAAAGGGCCGTCAGCGACTTATCCGGTTCCGCCTAGCACATCGGTTGATCCGCAAGCGATCGCTTCTGTTCCAGGTGGTACCAGCGGTTCGCCAGGAATCTCGAACTCGCCAATCACACAACCAACAGTGCAAGCCTCGGCGGTTGCAAACCAAGGCCTGCCCAATCATTCGGCCGCCCAGGCCAACGGATTCCGACCACCAAATACGTCTCTTCGAGGTGTGCCAGACCTTCCAACAAAGACTGCGTCTGCACCGATGAACAAACCCAACGTGACTCTGCCCAATTATCGCTTCGGAAATTCGTCTTCTGGTCCCGAAGCTAGGACCGCATCGTTGCAATCCCAACCTGGGGCGCAGTCATCGTCATACACGATTCCGAAATTACCGGCACTCCCAAACAACCAAGCTACCCAGCCAAAGCAAACGACTTTGCCACCGCTTGGTGTAGCCGCTCCCAAAAATCCAGGGCCAGTTCAACCTAGTAGTTTTTCGTTGCCTCCTAACCTAAAGGACGCGCTGCAAACGACGACCAGCGCGATCAATGGTTCTGCGAACAAGGCGGTCCACTTGACAAACCAAGCTGCTGATTCGACTTTTGCCTCAGCAAACAAGGCAATGCAAGACGCCAAAAGCGGGATGGCAAACAAGTCTGCACCTCTGCAAGTGCCTAGCACGACGCCGTCGGTCGAAATCAATCCAAGTGGTGTGCCATCCACATTCGCGATGCCACCGTCATTGGGAGCAGGTTCCTACAGCCCTGGTAGCACCGGTGGTTCAACCGGATATCCGGCTAAATAGACGACCGAACCAATCAAGACACATCCTCAGACGGGCTTTTGCCCGTCTTTTTTTGTGCCAACACGTCTCTCTCGCATGGAGGCCAGCAATCTCAATCTTGATTCGCTAAATTACTGGTCTACCAAACCTAGACCTAGACGCGAAGGAACAAGCATGTCCGATCAACTTGGAAAATCTAATGGCACCAGTCGCCGAGCAATACTCAAAGCAACAGTCGCTGGCGCGGTAACGACACCCTACTTTCACTGGTCTGAAAAATCGTTCGCCAATAATTCCAAGACGGACCGTCCAACAATCGGTGGAATCGGCTTGGGCGGAATGGGAACGGGTGACTGCCGCGGGCATGCTCGATTTGGTGACATTGTCGCGGTCGCTGACGTCGACCAGAAACATGCAGACCGCGCAAAGAATGACGCCAGAATCGGCAAAGGCAAAGCTGAAGCCTTCACAGACTATCGCAAAATACTCGAACGTGATGATATCGATGTGGTCAGCATCGCGACGCCCGATCATTGGCATGTCAAAATCGCCATTGAAGCTCTGCAAGCTGGCAAGCACGTGTTTTGCCAAAAACCGTTGACGCTGACTCTGGAAGAGAACCAGCTGATTCGAAACGCGTGCAAAAAATATTCCGATCAAACCTTCTTCATTGGAACCCAGCAGCGCAGCGATCGAAACAAATTCTTGCGAGCGGTCAACATGGTCCAGAAAGGGCTTCTTGGCGACATCCAAAAAATCACTGTGGGAATCAACGGCGGCAGTGTCGGTGGACCTTTCAAAAAAGAAGAGGTTCCCGCTGGACTTGATTGGGAGAAATGGTTGGGCCAGGCGCCCTTGGTTGACTACATCAAACAACGATGCCACGGGAACTTTCGCTGGTGGTATGAATACTCAGGCGGCAAGTTCACCGACTGGGGCGCGCACCATGTGGACATTGCGACTTGGGCGATCGGCCACGAAAAGGAAGGAATGGGGCCAATCGAGTTTGATGGTACCGACGCGAAACATCCCGTTGAATACAAAAATGGCTATGCCACCGAAGACAATAAGTACAACACGGCGAACGACTATGCGATCATGTGCACGTATGCCAATGGAATCAAAATGAACGTCACCAGTCGCGGTGACAATGGGATTTTGTTCGAAGGAACCAAGGGACGGATCTTTGTGAATCGGCAAAAGATCACTGGAGCGCCTATCGAGCAAAACTGGGACAAAGATGAATTTGATGATGCTGACCTTCAACGTCTGTACAAAGAAAAACCAGCGGAAGGACACAAAGACAACTTTTATCGCTGCATCCGTGAAGGCGGCTTGCCAATCTCCGATGTGTTTTCTCACGTGCAAGCGATGAATACATGTCATCTGTCAGCGATCGCCGCTAGGCTGAATCGAAAAATCAAATGGGACCCCAACGCGGAACAAATTGTGGGGGACGATGAAGCCGCCAAGTTCTTTGCTCGAATTCCACGCAAAGGCTACGAGATTCCTCGGGTATAACGAGCCCCCGAGCGATGCACTACAATCGTGTTGGGCACGCGGGCACGGCAGTTTCAATGCGCGCGATGCGATGCTCAGCAAACAAAGCAAGGCCGCTAGCCAGGGTTGAAACGTCATGGTGAACTCTGCGCTTTGGCCAATAACCGATGCGAGGAATTGATGACAGATAGCGAAACCGACCCCAAGGACGAGCCGCCGGAGACGTCGCTTGTTTCCGCTCTGATCTACGGATTGTCGCTGCCCGAGCGAACTGTCCGGAGTGCCTCGGCGATCGTCGGTGGCATTGTGAATGAAACAGCTGCGAGATTGATCCCAACGGCATTCCGCACTTCACGCAGTTACACAGTGTTTGTCCAGCAAGCACTGGACATAATGATCCACGATGTAGGTGGAGTTGAAAATCCCAACCAAGTTCCCGAAGAAGAGGAAGCGAAGCTCGCACAAAAGGCTGTCGGCGGGCTGCTAGATGTTGCCGGTGCTGCGACGCTGCACCTTTCTCCGATAACGGTCTTGGCCGTGTTCAACGACATTGCTTATGGCTCTGGGTATTACCTGCGAAAGCTAAGCGATGAATTAAAAGCAGAAGGTATCATCGATTCTGAATCCAGCATCGATCAGGTTTCAGACTTGGTCGAAGCGCTGCAAGCCACCAGTGATCAAGCGGCCAACGCGATGGACAAACCGCCGATTAGTGTGGATGGCTTGAAGGCGACGATTAGCAAATTGCGAGACGAGATCGCAAAAGTCGATCCGTCCGATTTGCTACCGCAGAAGGAAGTGGGCCGAATCTGGGACGAGATGGAAAGCACCGCAACAAAAGAAGGCGTTGGGCTGTGGGACGTCAGCACGACGATGACGATGTTTGCGATCAACCGATTAACAGTAACAACGCGAGGAGCTCTGTCGACCGTGCGAGTCGCTGGCGATTTGTTTGACGAACATATCATCAACCACTACGCGGACGCACTTGTCGAGATTGGAAACCGTGGTCTTTACACAACCTTGTCTGAAGCAGCGAGTCCCTACCTGGATGCGGTCTGGCATAACTTTGATCAAGGCCGCGAGACATGGACCGAAGACATCGTAACAGGCACCATGTTTACTCGAGCCTGGGAAAACGTTCGCGGTTGGTTCTCTAGCGAAGCGGATGAAGAAGACGAAGCGTAGATAGTGGAAACACTGATTAGTGGATAGCTCTCAAACTGCGACGTCCCAGTCACGCTTGGCGAGCAATGGTGGTCAGGCCTATGCCACTTTTCTCTCTGACAGTAGGAGAGTGATTTGTGGGCGCATCACTCTTGTCTGATTAAAAACGCTTTTTAATTCAGTCGGGCAGGAATGCCCAACCTACTTTGGACCACTGTGAAGAGCGGCGCGTTCGAAAGTAAAAAAGCACTTGGCGACAGCGCCAAGTGCTTTCGTTGTTTTCACGTCTTACGCGTTCAGGTTATCCAACCGAGACGCGTTTGAAGGCCACGATTTCAGCTCCATCAGCGAAATCTGCGACGGCCTTTTCGACGGTCTTGCTATCGTCCAGAGCAAAGAACTGGCTTAGTAAGCAGCGATCTTGATCCAGCAAAGTATTGTCAGCGACGAAGCGTTCCATTTTGCCAGGAACAATCTTGTCCCAGATCTTTTCTGGCTTGCCTTCAGCAGCCAACTGAGCCTTGATCTCTTCTTCGGCCTTCGCCAAAACTTCAGGGGTCAGCTGTTTCTTGCTAACGTATTGCGGAACGGTCTTCAACGTTTTTCCAAGACGCTCACGATCTTCATTTTCGATCTTGATCTGATTCTGCAGTGCTTCGGTTTCTTTGTCGACCAACTCAGCATCAAACTCATCGGGAGTCAAAATCGATGGCGACATCGCAGCGATATGCATTGCAATGCTTCGGAAGAACTGCGGGGATTCGCTGTTTCCGCCGTCCTTGTATGAAACCAACACTCCGATCTTGCTGCCGGCGTGAATGTACGAGGCAATGTTGTCACCTTGAATGACTTGGAAATCGGATACTTCGATTTTCTCGCCAATCTTTCCGGTGTAATCAACCAGGCATTCCGAGATAGGTTTGCCATCCATTTCTAGGCCAGCGACTTCTGCGGCAGTAGCCACATTGCCATCAGACGCAACCTTGGCGACTGAGTTTGCCAACGCGATGAAATCTTCGTTCTTGGCAACAAAGTCGGTTTCGCAACTGAGCGATAACAAAGCTGCTTGTCCGCCTTCGCAAATTGCGACGACGATACCTTCGTTTGCTTCACGGTCGGCTCGTTTCGCGGCCACTTTCTGGCCTTTCTTGCGTAGGTAATCGAGGGCTCCGTCGATATCGCCACCAGACTCTGTCAAAGCCTTTTTGCAATCCATCATGCCAGCGCCCGTAGCCTTGCGCAACTCACTAACGGCTTTAGCTGTAACTGCCATTTTTCCTTCTACCTATTTTGATCGATGTTTGTTTGAGGTCTGTGGAAATCAGAAATTGAATACCGGACCGCTCCGGTGAATCTTCAAGACATGTCGCGTGATCAATACGTTCACCGATTTTGAACACGCGACAGAAAATTAAGCTTTATGTCGACGCAATCACGACGCTGGTGCTTCACCATCAGTTTGGGTAGCCGCTACGGGCTCCGCTGCTGGTGCTGCCTCAGGCTCAGCCGCCGGAGCAGCTTCTGCGGGAGGTGTTGCTGCTGCGACTTGATCGGCTGCTGCCGCCGCTGCTGCGGCTGGCGTATCGCCTGACTTTCCGGTCGCGCTTTGGCCTTTACCTTGGATCACAGCATCGGCCAAATTCTTCATGATCAATTCGACGCTTCGGATTCCATCATCGTTGCCCGGAATCGGCAAATCGATTTCTGATGGGTCGCTGTCGGTGTCGATCAGAGCGACGGTTGTAATGCCAAGCCGTTTTGCTTCGCGAACTGCATTCTTTTCTTTACCTGGATCGATAATGAAAAGACATTCGGGCAAACGGTTCATGTTTCGCAATCCATTCAGGTTGCGATACATCTTTCTGTATTCACGGTTCAGTGACGACTGCATCTTCTTGCTGTAATTGTCAATCTGATCAGAACCGCGGATCGACTCCAGTTCTTCCAGTCGTCCCATTCGGCTGCGAATGGTGCGGAAGTTCGTTAGTGTCCCACCAAGCCATCGTTCGCTGACAAACGGCATGCCGCAACGGCTTGCTTGGCTTTCAACGGCTTCGCCAGCCTGACGCTTGGTTCCCACGAACAAGATCAAGCTACCACCAGAGGCCACTTGGTTCAGGTACTTTTTCGCACGGAGCAATCCACGGAGTGTTTCGCGGATATCCAAGATGTGAATCTGATTTCGACGCCCAAAAATGTAGGGCTTCATCTTGGGATTCCAGAGGCTGGTTCGGTGTCCGAAGTGTACACCTGCCTCAATCATTTCTTGAACGATTTGTGTTGCCACAATTAGTCTTCCTTTTGTTGTCCATGACGGGCTACGAGAAACTGGTGTTTCCAGAGCATTGAGCCACAACTAGCGGCCTCTCGCCCTTCGTCCCAAAATGTCATAGATGGTTAAGATTTATTCGCTGGTCGGACTTCGACCCTCGACAAGCGGAAAAAGTTAGCAAAACCATTGATAATGAACAAGGCTTGTCGTCGAATCGGCTCCGGAATGCACCGACGAAGTATCCCAGTGGTCAGGCTGATGCCAATGAAAAGAGCACGAATAGTGGCTACTCGCTAGCTTTCGGTTTGCTTTTGGCGCTTTTCCTCGCCTTACGAGCCGCAACAAAGCGTTTGATTTTTTCCTCTCGTTTCTTCAGCCGTTTGACGCGGCGACGATAAACCTCCGTCTGCTCCTTCAGCTTTGCTTCGCGTTTCTTGATTCTTCGTCGCGCCACTTGGACTTTCTTTTGGCGAACGGCCAATTTCTCGCTTAGTTCAGCCAAGTCCTCCGGACTGCCGCTCTGGTCCAATTCCAAACGTTCCTCAGGTGCGACAGCCGCATCATTGCCGACCATCGAATTGGCTGAAGCCTGTTTTCGCCAAGGCCATGATTCCGGTCGAACGAAGATTAAATTGGCAAAGATCATCATCAGCCCGAACGTCGCCATGCCCATGAACAAAGCGATTCCGCCATGGACCCCAAGAGCAATGATCAATGCGATCCATCGGGTCTTTCGGTGCCAGATCAACGCACAATAAAAGATCTCCCAGAACATGGTTACATGTGCCAGTGACGAGAACACGTGCGGGTAGTTTGCCAGCCACGTCATGTCGATCGATTGGTATTCCAAATTTGCGACGGAGTACCAAACCGCCGTGCCATCCCACCAAGTCTCGCCGCGAGCTTTTGCTAATCCGCCAAACAGATAAATCACACATAGGTGAAGCTGCAAAAGCCGTGTAGCAATGTTTGCGCTTGCTGATCGATCTGGTGGTGGCAGTAACCAACGAACCAATTTCCCGCGTTCTTTATCACCGCCGGCGCGACGACGAGCGAGCCACGCGTCGACTGAGAAACGACTGCCGCTTGGAGCGAGAATCAAATACATCGCGCAATACGTAACGATTTGGTCAAAGCCAAAAAGAGCACCCGTCAGTCGGTGGATGTACATGATTTGCAAAAACCAGGCCAGCGGAACACTGACCCGGGTCATGAATCCAACCATCATCGCGGTCGTTACCAGCAAGGTGATGGTGTGGTGCGCCCACAGGATCGATGGACTTGAAATATGCCACAGGTAACTACGCGCCATGTCGGCTGCCACATACTTGCCGTCATGTAGTTCTTGTGCGGTTTGATTATTGATCCATGCGTTGTCGCCAACAAAGTTTGTAAGCTCGCTGGCCAAAACCAAGTGCGAGTACAAGAGCATCGCGCCGGTCAGTATTCGCAACACACAAACAGTGTCAGGCAATCGCGGGGTGAACCAGAAACTGTCCCACGCACTGACGCATGCATTGCCGAATCCACGAATGAAGGAGTTGATGATAGCCAGATTCACGAAGCCGGTTCTCCAGCGACTGCATCTGCTTCGTCTTTTACCTTGCTGTCATCGACAGCCGAATCGGTACCTTGGTCGGGTGTCTGCTTGTCCATTGGCAGCGTCCCAGTGGGGAGCGCAGTTTCTGGCACTGGTCCCGAACGTGGCTTTAATAGATCACCGTCATTTGGTGTCGCAGCAGCGGGCGCGGGGATCGCTTCGGGTGGCCCAACGACTTCTCCGGTGCCAAGATCTAGCATCCGATCTTGCAGCGTGAGATAAAGCTCTTTGTCTGCAAGGTCAATGCCTTGCGAAAGGAATTCGTTGTGCGGCGGAATGATATGTTCAACTCGCGCCAGTACAACCCTTTTGCCATCGTTCAAATGGCTCAAGTGATCAGCAAAGGACAATCGAACGTGTTCGTAACGCGCTCGCTCGGCGCGAAGTAGCTTGACTTGGTCTTGCAGTTCTTGCGAGTCCGCCAAGTCGATTGGCAGCTGCAGTGGAATGCGTTCGACGTAGATGGTTTGCAAATACTCGGCAAGCATGAAGTGCCGGTGGTAGTTCAATCGCGGCCACTGCTGCTCCAGATTCGGATATCGAGACTCGGACAATGTCCCATCTGGTTGGACGACAGCGGCCTGCAAGAGCTGTGCTGGCCCTGGGTCGGGGGCAAAGAACGCGTAGCCACGGTCCAGGTAAAGAAATTCACTGTAACCACGCACAGCACCAAAGGCCGTTTCTGCATGCAACGAGCGACTGTTGAACGCGAGTGGCGGCACGAAAACAGCCAAGCAATGGAACAAGATCATTGCGCTAGCCAGCCATTTCCACCAACGGCGTGGAGCTGGTTTGGTGCTTTCGCTGCTTGGCTGATTTGAGGCCATCGTGTTGAACATCAGTGCGCGTGCCAAAGACCACATCACAGAATTGTTTCGGCCTGACCTCTCAAGTTAACTAGATGAATTCAGATTTGTAGCAAGTCACCCGAAATGTGCACGAAAAAAGCCGCGTTCTCTTCAGAACGCGGCTTCATGAAATTCAACAGTCGTTAATCCCTAGTTTTGGGCAACGTCCAGCGAGTTGAAGTCGAATAGGACTTCGTTGTTGCTGCCAGCGGAAACTTCCAATGTTCGCTCGCGACTCACTCGTTGGCCGTTGATGTCAGCAGTCACATGAACTGTGTAATTCGACCATGATTCACCAGCTTTTAGCTGAGTCGTACGGAATGTACGAACAGCACCCGAACCATTGGTTGGGTTTCCAGCCAGGATCACTTTCGCATTTTCAGGAACATGCAATTTAACTACGGTGACCAAGTCAGTGTCTGCGACAGGAGCCGCTTTCTCTTGCGTTTCTTCTGCCGCTGCATCCATACCTTCTGGTGCTTCGAAGATGATTTCTTCGATTTGGCCTGACCGTAGTTTGACTTCGCGAGAATCCGTTAACGGTTTTCCGTTAACATCGTAAGTCACATCCACAACGTAGGTATAAACAAATCCATCTTTCAAGCCGCGTGACTTGAACTGACGAATCATTCCATCGCTGGTGGTCTTGTGACCGTTGACTGTCAAAGTAGCATCAGCCAGTGGTAGTGAAACGAGTAGCATCCCAGCATCTGCTTCGTCCAGAGTGACAGGCTCAGTCTCGAACGATGGGCGTTTTGCTTCGTAAGAAACAGTTGACTCGCGTTCTGATTCAATAGCGGGAGTCGAAGCTGGTTGCTCTTGGACAACTTGGTTGCTTTCGACTGTGTACTGGTCGCTGGCGTAAGCGTCAAAGTTGGTTTCGATGACGGGTGATTCGTAAGAAGCAGTTGCTCCTAATGAAATCGAATGCACAGGAGAAGAGTAAACTGGTGCCGAATGAATCACAGGCGCTGAAGTGACAGGTGCGCTGACCGACGTGTAAGTCGGGTAGCTAACACTGTACGATGCGTAAGTTCCACCGCTGCTGCCGTAGCCACCACCAGATCCATTTGATCCACCGCCAGACCCGCCACTTGAACCGGCGTTGCGTGCAGCGCGTCGTGCACGAATCTTGGTGAACAAATTACGAATTGGACCAGTCCCGCCACTGGAGCCATTGCTTCCGCCAGAAGAACCATGGACGATTGCACCGCCAGATGATCCTCCAGAGCTTCCGCCGCTGGATCCTGCTGCAGCTCTGCGAGCGCGAATCGCGCCCAGCAAACTTCCGCTTCCACCACTACTACCGTATCCGCCGCTGCTTCCATGGCTGACGCCACCTGACGATCCTCCGGATCCCCAAGAGCCGCCCGCTTGGGCAACCTCAGAGACGCACAGGAGCGCAAGCACTGCTGTCATACAAGCGATAACCTGATATTTTCTCATGCTGATCCTTTCCTCCACGTTTGATTTCACCATCTGCCGCCCTCGCGGACTAGTAATGCTTCCATAAGATAACGGTCTGGATACACCGATCAAGCGGGACAGGCAGATTTCACGGTTTGGGAAAGCCAAGAAGACAGGGGTGGATTTGCGGGCGAATGGCCAATCTGCCCCGAAAGCCCGTATTTTCCGGACTTGGAGCTGAATTCGACATCAAAAACGCATCACGTTGTTCAGTCGACAACTTCGATCTTTACCGCATCAAAATCTGCTCTTCCGGTCGCCCCGAACAATCCGACGCGCAAAATCGCCTCTTTGGTGCCACCAGGAAGTCGGATCAGTCGACTTGATTCGCGCCAGTCACGGGTGCCTCGAAATGGCCCCAACCAAAACGTACCCAGGTCACGACGCAATTCATCGTAAAGTGAAATGGCAACCATTGGCATCGCATCCGCGCTGGGACCTTTCTTCACATCCATCGTTCGCGCTTGCCCGGACAGACGGATCATCGAAACCTTTTTTCCATCGATCGCGATCCCTTGCAGCAAGTGGGAATTCAGTCCAGGAGTCTCGTTCTCGAACCGGACATACAGCCGACCCTCGGGAGCCTGTCCATCGATACTATTTTTGGCCATCTGCTTGACCTGTCGGCCGTAGTACCAACCAGGAACATAGTCTTCGATATCGCGCTCATCTTTACTGGGGAGCGTTTCGAAGTTTCCGTTGATGGCAACAGGTTTGGAAGCGTCTGGTAGTTTCTGCCGATTGTCTTCTGCTTCGCCCGTCATCGGGACGAACAAAGTTGGGCGAAGGATTTCTCTGACCAGTTTTCCGTCTTTCTTTGTCATTCGATACAGCGTCTGCTGATAGCGTTCGCCAACTGGAATCACCATCTTGCCGCCCTCGCGAAGCTGTTCGACCAACGGTTTCGGGACCGACTCTGGACTGCAAGTGACAATGATTTTGTCGAACGGCGCGGCGCTTGGCCAACCAAGAAATCCATCACCTACCTTGGTTGAAACATTAGTGTAGTCCAAGCGTGCCAACGTATCGGCGGCTTTCTCACCAAGCTCAGGAACAATTTCAATCGAGTAGACATGTTGAACCAATGGGCTGAGGATCGCAGCCTGATACCCACTGCCGGTTCCAATCTCCAACACCTTGTCGGTCGGTTTCGGATCCAGCGCCTCGGTCATCAAGGCGACGATGAATGGACTGCTGATCGTTTGCGAACTACCGATCGGCAAGGCCATGTCCAAATACGCGCGAGCACGCTGGCTGGGTGGAACGAACATGTGCCGCTGCGTCTCGCGTATCGATTTCAGTACGCCGATGTTCTTTACGCCAACGGTTTTGATCCGCTGCGATACAAGTTTGTCACGCATGGGTTGGTATGGATCTTGTCCATGCAAGTTTCCACCCAGAGTAATGCAGAGCAGTGCGGCACAAATCAGTCGCTTCAACATATTCTTCCTCGACGTTTGTCAATCCAAATCGCCTATCCAGCGCGGTAGCTAGGGCGCCGTCAGTCGCATCCATCAACACGCATACCGACTATGTATCCATTTTGGCACAAACTTGGCTCGCTGGTTGAAAAAACGGTCCACTAATTCGATTCGATTTCATCCTGCCAACAACTGTAGCATCGGCTGATTCCGGAATATGCTCGCCGAATGCGTTGAAACTGGGTGAGCGAGTCAACGACGGCTACTTTTTGCTTCTCAGCAAGACAGGCATCCCGAACACGTCTCGAAACAGCCCACCACCGGACCGCATCGCGATTTGTTCAAGCGAAACGTCATCAAGTCCGGCAATTTGGATTACCATTCGATTCCCTTCTGTAATGCACTCGATTTCGCGAATCCGACCGGCTCGCGTATCGTCCAGCGCGATTGCGATTCGCAAAATCGCAGCCAGCTTTGACACAACGACTCGATTCTCGCGATCCAATGTTACATAACCATCATGAGAGGATTGTGGCGAAGCACGTCGGTGATAGCGCGCGACCAACCCGACCAACAGTAATTCAAGCTGTGAAAGTCCGAATAGGTTGCTGTTGCGGATCACGTACAAGGCATGTTTGTGATTGCTGCGACTGTTGATCATCAAACCAATCTCGTGCAGTAGCGCGGCTACGTACAAGATCACTTCTGAACGGCCATCCAGTTGATGGTACTCGGCTAGCTGATCAAAAAGGTGACGCGATAGTTCTGCAACATTTCGCGCATGCATCTCGTCGAAATCAAATTTCCGCCCCAGTTGCATCGCAGAGCGAACAATCTGGTTTCTGAATTCGGCCGTCCAGTTTCCACCGCTGGCCATCTCGGTCAGCAATCCGTCACGCAAGTTTGTATCGCTGACGAATAAATCAGAGACTTCAAAGTGTTGCGCCAACATGGTGTAGATCAAGAGCGACGGGCCCAGCGTTTCGGCTTGCGTGTGATTCACATCGAAATTCTGTACGATTTCGTTTTCATCCAGCGTGAGGATTTCTTTGGTCAGTCGTTCTAAATCCTTCGTCGCCAACTGAGCCAATGTGTCGGGTTGCCAGTCTTTGATGAAATGGTTTGCCGCAAAGCGAATGTCGCCCCCAACTGCGACCAAGTTAATCGAGCGATCAGAGACTTCTTCTTCCAGCTGCCGAATGGTTCGCCGAATGTGGCTTTCCATCAAGTCATGCCGCCGGTCGCTGGTCCGCGTGTCGTGAATGATTTGTTGCAACCTCAGTGCGCCAAGTCTAAATGACAAACTGCTCAGCACATTGCCCGCGCGAATTACGAGTGCTTCGGTGCTTCCACCACCGGATTCAATCACAATGCTCTTGCCGTTTGCCAGCTCCGGATTGGCAGCCAACTGCGGCATGATCCCCATGTAGGTAATCCGATTGACTTCGGCTTCTTCGATCGTTTCGACTTCGAATCCGGTTGCCGCGAAAATCCGGTCGACAAAGGCAAGTCGGTTACTTGCTTCGCGAACCGCTGAAGTTGCGACGACTCGCACATCCGAAGTGTTGGTGATGCCATACTCGCGCAAGTTGATTTTATATTGCTGCAGGACGTCGACAGCTTTTTCAATGCTCTTGCGACTGAGTCGGCGGTTGGCGAATGCTTCGCGGCCAAGCGCCACGGATTGAACAAGAGTCCCCAAGCTACGGATGCTTTGATCCGAACTGATCTCAGCGACTTCCATTCGGATGCTGGTGGCCCCAATATCAATCACGGCGACCGGTCTCGGCGACTCAGCCTCTGCGATAGAAAATGTTCGACGTATGGGCTGAGCCATGGAAGCGAGATTCCCTAAAACACAAAGATGGTAATTCGCTGATCATAACAGAGTGTGAAAGCCGGGCGTATAGAGAACGGCAGTTGCGCTCTTGGTGTAGGCCGAACCGAGCAAACGCTGCAATTGCCGGAACTTCGGACGCAAGTAGAAACGTCGTTGA
>CAYNNP010000009.1:0-32711 GCA_964398215.1 uncultured Pirellulaceae bacterium
ATCCGGTCGGAATGTAGGCCGGACCAAGGTCGAATGAAAACTGCCTGTCAACGGCCTTTTGTGTTTGCTGACGATTAGTCGTTATCCGGCAGCGCTAATAGGGGATGTCGATCGCGTCACAAATGTATCGCATCAACGGTTTGGCACGTTTGATGTCGTCAACCAATTTTGCGACGATTTCAGTAGACGTCATTTCGTCTGCGGTCAGTGGAGCGACTGCGATGAAGTCGATTCGGCGAAGGTCTTCGATCATCGGATGGTCCTTCGCGTAGTCGCGCGGTGCGGTTTTCAATCGTTCGCCGGACAGTTCAAATCGCTCACAAAACTTTTTGTTATTCCGCGCACGGAGCCAGGCTTTGGGATCTTCGTCGATCGCAGCGCGGATGGCCCGCAGGACCTTACTCTCTGGCCGCCAACATCCTGCTCCAATGAAGCACTCGTTGGGATCAAGGTGAATGTAGACACCTGGTGCGTGAATATCCTTGGCCGCCTGGTGCCGAATCGAAATACCCACGTTCGTCTTGTATGGGGTCTTGTCCTTGCCAAATCGTGTGTCGCGGTAAATTCGCATCACACTACCACCATTGGGCTTGGCGATTGGATCCAGCATTGGGGCCGATCTGGAAAGCGGTTTACTCAACTGCTGGACCAGTTCTACGGCAGGATCACGCACCTCGTCATGATATCGGGATTTGTTTTCCGTGAACCAATCACGATTGTTGTTACGTCTTAGTTGTTTCAAGAACTTGAATAGTTTTGGGCTGATAATTGACGACATTGTGCTTCTCGAGGTTGGCGACTTGGTCGTTGCGGATCGACCCAGCAGCTATGATACAATCCAGGCCAAGTCATTGAACCTGTAACCATCCGACTTATCTATCAACGACAAAGTACCAACTTGTTTGAACACGGCATCTTTCGGTTAAACATCACTGCCCCCAAGGTGACCATTGGTAACCCGGCGGAAAATGCAAAGGCCAGCATTTGTGCTGTGGACAACGCCAACGCTGACTTGGTTTTATTGCCCGAATTGGGTTTGTCCGGCTACACGTGCGGAGATCTTTTCGGTAGCGACACGTTATTGCGTGGCAGTATCGACGCACTTATAGAAATCCGCAATCATTCGGCGAAGCATAAAAAAACCGTGGTCGTGGGCCTGCCGCTCGTTGTCGCTGGTTCGCTAATGAATGTGGCGGCTGTTGTTCAGAATGGTCGCGTTGCTGGAATCGTCCCCAAAAGTTTCTTGCCAAACTATCGAGAGTTTTACGAGGCGCGGCACTTTCGCGCTGCGAGCAAGTCGGATCCAAAGTTCATTGACATTGACGGCGATGAAATTCCGCTAGGCACAGACCTGCTTTTTCGCATGGGGGACGCCGTCATCGCGATAGAAATCTGCGAAGACGTTTGGACTCCGATTCCACCCAGTTGTGCCGCGGCAGTCGCAGGCGCGAACGTCTTGTTGAATTTGTCCGCCAGCAACGAAACGATTGGCAAAGTAGCGTGGCGTCGTGATTTAGTGCGGAGCCAATCGGGGCGATGTATCGCGGCGTACGCTTACTGTTCTTCTGGGCCAACTGAATCGACATCGGATTTGGTGTTCGGTGGCCACTGTTTGGTTGCGGAAAACGGCAGCATGATTGGTGAGTCGCGACGTGTTGGCGACGGACTGCAGCCTCACGTACAAGAAACCTCCATTACCTGCGACATTGACCTGGAACGATTGGCACACGACAGGCGAGTGATTGGTTCATTCGACGACGTGCGTGACTCATTGGGCAAAGAATTTCGCACGATACCGCTGGATGATGACTCGGAAAATCGATCGGCAAGAAGTGACCTTTTGAGACGAGTCGACGCGCATCCATTTGTTCCCGATGAGTCTCGCGAACTGGATGCTCGTTGTGCGGAAGTCATCGGCATTCAAACAGCCGGATTGGTCAAACGACTTTCTTGCATTTCCGAATCGACACCACTGACGATTGGCGTTTCGGGTGGACTGGATAGCACATTGGCTTTGTTGGTTGCTTTACAGGCATGTGACGCGATCGGTCGACCGCGATCGGCAATCCATGGAATCACAATGCCGGGTTTCGGGACAACAAAGCACACGAAAACTAGCGCTGATCAACTGATCGAACTTACTGGAATTACCGGCGAATGTATCGACATTCGTGAATTGTGTTTGGACACGTTTCGATCGTTGGAGCATTCGCCGCTGGGGATCAAGATCGACGAATCGACGACGGCGGATTCATTGCACGCCGATTTGATCGCAAGGTCAAACGAAAACGCAAGCGACTTGACGTTCGAGAATGTTCAGGCTCGCGTGCGAACGATGCTGTTGATGAGCCGCGGCTTTGTGCTGGGAACCGGTGACATGAGTGAACAAGCATTGGGTTGGTGCACTTACAATGCGGACCACATGTCGATGTACAACGTCAATACCTCGATTCCCAAAACATTGGTCAAGTTCTTGGTGCGTTACGCTGCTGACAACTACTACCAGGATTCATTGCAGTCTTTGTTGCACCGCGTTGCCGATACAACGATTTCGCCCGAGCTAATGCCTGCCTCTCCCGAAGGCGAGATCTTGCAAGACACCGAAGCGTCGATCGGCGCGTATGAGTTGCATGATTTCTTTCTGTATCACTTCGTCCGGAACGGGTTCAGCAAGGAAAAGATATTGTTCCTGGCTAGTCACGCGAGTTTCGACCAGGAATACACTGGGGAGCACATCGCCGAGACGTTTGATACATTCATTCGCAGGTTCTTTTTCAATCAGTTCAAACGCAACTGCGTGCCAGATGGCCCAAAAGTTGGTTCGGTAAGCTTATCGCCTCGTGGTGATTGGCGGATGCCCAGCGACGCCGATTGGCATCGCTTTGGCTAAACCCAACGATTCGAAAGCCACGTTGCTTTGTTCGTCGGTACACGCAGAGATTCGGTTCACGACCTGTTAAAAAACATCTAGGTATAAAGGAATAAGAGATTGGGCTGGAGTCGCCAAATCCCCTTCAAAGTCGACATAGCGGGCGTGATCGAGATCATGGGATCGTCGCTGTACAGTCGATTGGACACTCCGATTAGAGAGTTGATCCAGAATTCACATGATGCCGTCATGCGTCGGCGAAACAGAGACCTTTCCTATCAAGGTCGGATTGACATTGTTCAAGATGCCGCCAAAAAGACCATCACGTTTTCTGATGATGGGATCGGACTATCGCCGGAGGATGCCGAATCTTATTTGGGGACCTTGGGGATTGGGATCACCGGTCTGCTGAAAGGCCGCGGAACCGACGAAGCGAGGCAATCTGTTTCCGGTAGTGGTGACGGATTGATCGGGCAATTTGGCATCGGGCTTTTCAGTGCATTCATGCTGGCCGAACAGTTGGTCGTCAACAGTCGCCGGATGGATTGCGAGGAAGGCGTGCAGTGGTCAGCCGGTCCGGGAACCGAAATCAAAATCGAGCAATCCAAGCGAGAGTCATCCGGGACTGATATCACACTGCATCTCAAGCCTGACTGTACAGCGCTTGCCGAGAATGAAGAACTGCTGGAAACAGCGATCAAACAGTTCGCGGACTTTTTGCCCGTTCCGATTCACTTGAACGGATCATCCGCACGAGCCAACGTGATCAATGTCGCTTGGTTTGAAGCCACGCCAGATGACGAAGCCATTGAATTGGGATTGGCCGGATACTTTGACGAATCACCGTTAGATGTGATTCCCATTCGTATCGACAGCCCACCGGTCGAAGGAGCCCTGTACGTTTCGCCACAACGAACACCTGGGTTTTCCGATGATGCGGTGGTCGCGGTTACCATTCGGCGCATGGTGATTTCGCGGCGGATTCATGAATTGATTCCGCCCTGGGCATCGTTCTTGCGAGGAGTCCTGGAACTGCCAGCCTGTTCACCGACGGCCAGCCGTGAGGACTTGGTGCGTGATGACAAGTTTGCCAGCGTTCAGGTGACATTGTCGAATTTGATTTTTGATCACTTTACAAAGTTGGCTCGCGAGCAACCCAAACGTCTTGAAGCGATCATCAACTGGCATCGATTCACCATTGCCGGATCGGCGCTGGACGAACCGCGGTTGCGCGAACTGCTGCGCGAGTGTTATCGATTTTCCACCACCAAGGGCGACCTGACTTTCAACGAAATTCTTGAGCATAGTGAAGCAGATCCGATCCTTGAATTGGAAGCGGATCGAGTCATCTGGTACAACGCCGATCGTCGTCAAGAGCGTTGGATGAACGAACTGTTTTCAGGCCATGACGCAATTTGTGTTCATGCTCTGCGGTCCTTTGAAGAAACGCTGTTGGCAGCCATGGTTGCCGATACAAGCGAATTGGTGGTGGACCTGCGAGTTGGAAGTCCATCTTCAAAGAGTTTCGGCGATTCGATCTTGGGCATGTCGGACTTACAAGAATCCGATGCTGACTGGAGTGAATTCCTGGATTGCACGGGCGCAAAAGTCATGCTCGCTTCGTTTCGTAGTCCACAACCGGTCATGGCTTTCCTGAATGAACGCTACGAACTCGCAAAGACGTTTGAACAGCTAAAGAAAGAGGCCGACATCCCCAGAGGTTTCCAGCGCCTGATCGACTCCCATTTCGACCAAAGTTCGGCAGAAAAAAACGAAGTGATTTTGAATCGATCCCATCGTTTGGTTCAACGTGCGATCACCAAAGGAACCAAGAGCCCGCTTGCCAATGTCGTACGATTGTTGGTACTCGGTGCCTTGAATTCAGCCGGCGCCAGTGTTTCTAGCGAAGCCCACAACAAACAGTCTGAAGACTTGGATTGGATCGCAGAAGTTCTCTGGGGTCGTGATTGACTTTCTGCGATTTCTGACGTCTCTGTCAAGCAAACTTCCACTACACAATCACTGGTACTTGGGCACAAAATGAACGAATCGCATTCAGACGAAATTATCGCGCAGCTGGAGAAAATGAATTCGGAGGCGGGCGACTACATCACGTCATGCAAATACAAAACATCGTACGATTTGTATGGAAAAATGCGACAAAGGGCAAAGCATGATGGGCACTTGTATTTTTATGCGCTGGGTACATTTTTCCAAATGGACCAGGCTCAATACCTGCTGGATTTTAGCACGATGCGCGAACGAGCGATCGAGTTGATCTCGCTGCTGGAGAGCGAAGAACAAGCGCGAAAGATCCAGCCAGATGTGCCGATGCCGATCTTTGATCACCTTGTCTATTCGATGAGTTCATGTGCCTACGAGAACCTGGCGGAGGCAACCGGCCAGTTGGATGGGTACAACTCGGAAGGTTTGCAGGCTTGCATCGCTGACGGGATTCAGATCTGCCGCCAAACGGGAAAGCTTCCCTGCATCGGTTGTTTTCGAGAGTATTCGTGTGACGTTTACATGTCCGCGGATGACGCCGAGATCGCACGGCACCAATGCAATTTGGTTTTGGACCAGAGTTTACCGCCGTCGGATCGTGGTGATCGGCGGTGGTTGGCGATGAAAAAGATCGCTTGGATGAGTTGTCTGGAAGGCAACTTGGAAAAGGCAATCTCGCAAATCAGCGAATCTCTCAAGCTTTGCGAAGATGAAAATGTATCGCTCAAGCTGGAGTCGCAACTACGCGCGATTCTTGACTACGACACGTACTTGATTTTGTCTGGCCAGCCCACGGCTTTTGCTTCTTCACCGTTTGCATCTCAGCGTCCGCCCAAAGGCGAATGTCCAATGCTGGATCTGCAAGAAGATCTGAGCAAGGCGTTGGAGCTGACAATGAATGAAGATTGGGATCAAGCGTCCGAGATCCTTGTGGATTGGGATCGATCGCTCAGTCAGTCCAGCGCCAATCATTTGTGGTTTGAAACTCGTCTTCGGTTGGTGGCGGTCAAGCGAATGTCCGGCGATACGAAAATGGCCGAGCGTTTGGCAAAGCAGCTTGAGAAGAAAGCCAATGAGGCGACCGATTGGTTAACACTCAGGCGACTTGCTGCGATCATGGATCCTGATGTGCCGACTTCTCCGATCGGTGTGTTCGGCAAGCAAAAACAGACAAACGGATCCATTGAGGACACATCGACGCCTGCCGATAGCGACGAGCAATCGGAACCGCCCAAGGACAAAGAGCGTGGTGGCCCATTGCGTGACGCGATCACGACGATTGGCGAAAAGATGATGATCATCAAACCGGAAACGGCCGAACAACAGATGGCCGAAGTCCGAACAGAGTTGTGGTCGTACACGAGCGAGAAAATCGACCACCCCGATGATGCTTCTGGTGTCCTGCACCTAATGACTTTCGTCATGGGCGATTGTTCTGATGCCGAAAAAACCTGGAATTGGGCAAACGAGCTTGCGAGTAAGTTCCAGGAGGACGGAACGGTTCTTTCGTTGCTGGGCCAATTGGGCAACTTGCTTCGCTTTAGTGACAATCATGAATTCGCAGAAACAATCACGGCGGATCGACTGGAACCGCTGTTTCGCAAGTCATTGGAACTACACAATACGCGGCCTAGAAGTTTCATGCGGGCGGGTGATCACTTTCGTTCCGAAGGCAACATAGGCGAAGCCGAACGATGCTATGCCCGCGCGTTTAGATTGGAACGCACCGAGGGCGAGATTGCGGTTCGGCTAGCTGACCTTTATCGAGAAACCGACCGCGGTCGTGATGCACTTCACGTGTTGGATGTGTGTCTGCGCGAGGGCAGTCAGCATCCAGGTGTTCCCTGGGAAGCCGCTTTGGCTGCGTTCGCTGTGCAAAGATACGAAGCCATGCTGACGTACCTTGATCGATTCGAGTCGGAATCGGGCGAGAAGCCTTGGATGCATTACTATCGCGCGATCGCGTTGTTGGAGCTTGGCAAGCCAGAGGAATCGTTTGCGGCCATTGAAGCCGAACAGAAGTTCTTTGACGAACCATTGTTCCATACGATTTCTGTTCGCGGTTCTGCGTTGGCAGCAATCGGCAGAGCTGATGAAGCAAAAGTTGATTTCCGCAAAACGCTTGCAATGAAACTTGGCGAGATCGATTATCTGACGCCGCCAGGAATCGCCGACGCACTGCAGCGGTGCTGGAAAGCTGCCAAGGTAATGTCCGATTTGGAATTGGAAAACGAATTCATGCAGCGGCTTTTGGAAGCAGGACTGGCCGAAGAAGATATGTTTGAACCAACGCGAACCGCGAAAGCCAAAGAGGTCAGCTTGTTTCGCTGTTTGCTGGAGCAACCACTCAACGACAACTGGAGCGATCACCCAGCGTGCTTGCCGGGCCAATCTCATTGGCCCGTGTACTTAGCAGAGTGGGGAGTGCTGGCGAGCGATGAAGAAGAGGCGGAGTCGATAGCGATCCAGTGGCAACAAAAGTGTTTTGCCGAGGAAACGCCAACTCTTTCTCAGATTCTGCCCAGCGACCAAACCTATGTCGATAGCCCTGGCGTGGTGTGGCAGGGCGGACGGTTCTCACCGGTTGATTTCGCGGAAGAAGAACTCTAAGAAGCGGGCAAAAGTTGGTGCCCGCGTACAATTAGTTTGTAGTACCGGCTTCATGAAGGCGGTACTACGAACACAAGGCACTCTAGCGCTGCATCTCACTTTTTCCGCTGTGGTGCTGTTTCGACGTGTCCGCCTTTGCACAGCACATCCAGTTCGTCACTCAGTCGCTGACGCAGCGCGTCTTCGCCGGCGAATCCAACGTGCGCAGATTCAACAACGCCGTCTTTGCCGATCACCACAGTCAACGGGATCGCTTCGGCAGCGAAACCTGATGAAATCTTGGTCTCCGTGTCCAGCACAACCGCGATATCCCAACCTTGCTTTTTAAGAAAGGCTTTGACTCGGTCGATGTCTTCACCCACGTTCACAGGAAAGAAAACGACGCCCTTGTCAGCGTACTTGTCTGTCACTTCTTGGATAATCGGGATTGAGTTGACGCATGGCTTACACCAAGTTGCCCAAAAATCAACAACCAAGACTTTGTCGTCCAGCTCGCCAGTTTGAATTCGTTTGCCGTTGGGAAGTGTGGCGCTGAACGAAGGCGCTTTCTTTCCCAATAGCGGATACTTCGCTACGGCTTCTGAAACGGCGTCATAGTACTTGTCGACTGATTCGTATTCCGTAGCATCCTTTGAAGGGCGATAGTCGAATAGTGCATCGTCGACGGTACCTGAGATGCGCCATGAAACAAAGTCATAACGCATGAGATAGGTGAAACCACGAGGAGCCTGCAATTGGCCTGTTGCCACCAACATTGGAGTCAGATCGACCATCAGCCGTAGCGGCTTTCTTGTTTCGCTGGAGATCCAAAAATCCCATGTCACATCATCGCCCTGAACGCCGCGCAAGTGGACCGACGGAGTTTTACCACGGAACTTGCCACGATCAACGATCTCGACAGATTTCATCGCGCCCAAAAATGATGCAACCGGGTCGGAGCCAGCGAATGTCAATGCGTAAACGACTTCCGGATAAGGCCCCAGCGCGATCGGCATATCGGTAACCGCTTGCTTTGTCGAAATCGCCTTCGAGTTCTTGAGGTACGCATCGGGCGCTAGCGCGACCGTGAAACGCTTACCGTCACAATAGACTCGTGTGCGTTGCTCGGGTTCTTTGTAGTAAACGGTAAACTTGTTAGGAAAACTCGACGCGATTTGGTACGTCGACTTGGTCGTGTTCTTAACAATTCCATCAACGATCGAATCGACTGACAACTGGACTTGAGCGCGAGAGGCTTTAGCAGTTGAAATTGCTTTGAACAAAGGCAAGAGCTCTTTGCTTACGTCCTTCTTTAGCTCAAAAACGGGTGCCTCCTCCTCATTATTGTTCTCCGGATCGTCAGACCAAACAGGTCCCGCCGCGAGTGTAAAGAGACAGAGAGTAAGAGCGATGACAGGCTTGCTACGCATTCCAAGAATTTCATTCGTGAGTTCGGTTACAACATACGTCTCTCATGATATTCGCTGCCGCTTCGTCTGAACATCGCAAATGAATCGGACCCGCAGAAGCCGCAGGCTGCCTAAGATGCCATCGCAAACAGCCATTTTTACCGCATTTTAGTCGCGTTCAAAGCAACGGGCACATGCAAAAGTAGTGCAGATCAATGGTCCAATAATTCACGACACCACTGGCAGATCGCATCAGTGGCAGTCTTGGCCTCGTCGAATAGTCCGGCAAAGTGAAAGAATCCGTGCAGATGTCCATCGTGTACTCGAACGCTAGTTGGCACGTTCGCGGCCAGCAAACGGTCTGCGAACTGTTGGCCTTCGTCGAACAGAACATCGTACTCGGCCAACACGATGTGAGTGGGCGGCATCGATGACAGGTCTTCGGCGTTGGCCAATGACGCCAACGGAGCTTCGCGTGAATTCGATTCGCCTACATACTGTTTCCAAAACCATGCCATGGACTCGGCGGTCAATCCGTGATCAATGCCGAATGTTTGGTAGCTTTCGGATTTCATTGATGAATCGATGACAGGATAGATCAAAACCTGTCCCACAAATTGTGGCGCACCACGTTGCGAGGCCATCAGAGAAACGGCCGCTGCTAAGTTGCCACCGGCGCTGTCTCCCATGACCAGCATCCGATCAGAGATCCCAAAGGATGCATGATCTAACGACAAGACATCGCAGACTGTAAAGCAATCTTCTAGCGCAGCTGGAAAGGGATGCTCGGGTGCTTTTCGGTAATCGACACTGATCACACTAACATTGGCTTGCTTTGCTAAACGGCGAGAGATCGCATCGTGACTTTCAATCCCGCCGAGTACCCAGCCGCCACCATGAAAATAGACAACGGCGTCGCGCGGCTGTTGAGCGTTGACGTGATAGATCCGAACGGGCACTCCAGCGATTGTGTCGTCACGAACATTTTCAACTTCGACAACGTCGCCAAACGCTCCTAGGGTCTCGAACTTCTTTCGCGCGTCGTTGACTTCCATTTCAAACCAAGCCGGTTCATTGGCTTCGCGAATGGAAGCTAGGAAAGCAGCGCTTTGCGGGTGCAGGGTCATCAGGTTGGCCAAATGGTGTGATTCACGGTAAGTCTAAGAAAAAATATCGTCGCTAAACTTAGCTACTTTCGCAAGTAGGCGGTGCCTATTCAAAACAAAGGTTAGCCGTGAGTTGCATCAAAAAATTTGGGTGTTCTGATCAGGCTTATCGTAGCGACGGCTAGTTTACATGGGGATGAGTTGGCCGAGCGTGAGAGCACCCTGATTGCTAGATTCGCGATGTGGCCAACTGTCGGCGTCTTCTAATTGAAAACCCTCCGTGCTGAGGCTATCGAGGCCACGTTCGAAGACTTGGGCGCGACGTATCGTCGCGAGCGTGGTTGGGTCGCGCTGCAGGATCATTCCGTAGCCATCGCTGGTCATCAAAAGATTACCAAAACGAATGATTCGTGACACAAATGTCTGATCCGGCCGACGAATGGTGACTTCGCCAGTATCTAAGTTGACAAGTTGCACACAGGATTTTCCGCCAACCACAGCGCGCCGCGTTCGCCAGTCGACCCAAAGCGAGAAAAGGCGTTCTGCCCCCACCTGAAAACTACCGGTTGCTTGCCCTGTGTGCAGATCCCATAAAACCAACTTTCCATCATAGCCAACACTCGCAAGTTCGGTTGCATCTGAATTCACTGATGCGTCCATGACGTCGTCTTCATGACTGACGAGTGTTTGGAGTAATTGAAAGTTGTTGTCACCAACCCGCCATCGTTTCAATGTCAGATCACGACTGACCGTCAACACAGTATCGTTGTCGATTCGTATCAGCCGCGGGATGGATTTGTCATGGGCCTGTGTGGTTTGAACTAAAGATAATTTCGCTGGCTGACTCTCAGTCATCTCCAGTTTCCAGAGTCTGATCGTTTTGTCGTCACTGGCGGTGACCAACTTTGTGTCATCCATCCAAACCACTCCATGGATGTCTGCGCAATGTTCTTTTTGTGAAACGACTGTCGCCAAATCATCATGCCGGTGAATTGCGAGTCTATTGTCGCCACCACCAGTCGCGACGAATTTTTTCGATGGCGAAATTGCAATGTCAAACACCCAGTCACCGTGCATCTGAAAACTGCTGCGTTGATTGTCTTGCAAAGCGATCCGATGGACTCGCCCATCACCGGCGCCGACCAATATTTGCTTGGCCGGTTGATCATGAACCAGAGACACGATCGCCGCAGGAGGAATCGGTGCACGCGCCATGCTTGATGCAGCTTTGTTAGGCGCACGCTGCTCAATTTTGATGTCCGGATGTGCCTCGATAGCTTCGTTGATCGCCTGTTTTGAAATTGCGTTCTTATAAAGAACATAGTGGCTGATCGTACTGCGACCTTTCAACAGAGACTTCCAACTTTTGTCGGAAACCTTGGTGCGCATCAAATCTAATTGTTTGAGCTCCGGAATTAAGTAGGCGACCTTGCCCAATTCAAAAATGAAATCATCGTCGACACGTTCTCCCTGCAGCATCAACCTGCGTTGCAACGGATCCTGTTTCAGATCAGTCCAGACGCCATCAAGGTTGGCAATCTTTTCCAAAATGTTCTTGCGCGCGGAGTGCTCATAGGCCGGCACTACAACGAACTGAATCAGCAGAGCGGAGGCAGCAACCAAAATCAGCAGGCCCAGTAGGCTCACTTGTGGTCGCTTGGTCAATCGTCCAAATAGTCTTTTCAATGTTCGCACAGGTGCTGCTCCATAGAACTAACGAAATCAATTGGTCAAGCATCATTCTTGATGATATCACGCAAGATCCCGATACAAGGGATTTGTTCCTCACCAGGACCGTGTACGTCATCCAAATAGTATTTGTTCAAGATCTCTTTGCGGTCACCAACTGGCCAGCAGCAGGCAGTTTTTAGTCCATGCGCCCCATTCGGCGAACGATTCAGCCCAATGATCTGGCAACTTATGCTGAAGCAAATCACCGAGGAGTTGATTGGGATGAAGAAATGGGAATACTTGGTCGCGCGTGTGCGATCCGAAGTGGTGACGGAAGTGAACGGAAAGAGTATCGACCGTAGAAGCAAACCGCTCCTGCATCAGTTCTTAGACGAAAAAGGCAGCCAGCGATGGGAGCTGGTCGCGACCAGCTCGGGGAAGACTTCGTCGGTCTATGTGTTGATGCTTAAACGTGAATTGGTTGGCAACGCAATTTGAGCTATTCCAAACCGTAGTTCATTCTTGGTATAAGCGGGTGCACGTCCTGTGCCTTTTGTAAACTGTAATTCGTTCAATTTGTTATCTGGCTTGAGAATTTGACACATGCCAAAATTTAGTTTGCGGACGTTGCTAGCTGTTGTAGTTGTTTGCGCGCTCCTTGCCGCGGCTGTGAATTTTTTGTTCATCCGTCCAAATGCTGATGCTGAGTTTCATATTCGAAATGCGCCAATCCAAACGCTGACTCGTACTAACGGGATCGGCACTGTCATATCCGATCGAGTTACCTACTCAATTGGACAGTATGGTGTTACCGAATTTGGAAACATTCGCTTGGCAGTACGCGGGTGTACATTTTCTGGTGAATCAAAGGGTGGGATTACGCTTGCGTCGCAGTATGCAGGAGGTGGAGCAGCAACGGGTACTGGTAATCGGCGGTTTGCTCATGATGTCGTGATCGGAGGATCTAAATGCAGCTTTGGTGGCCTGTCGTTTTCAATCATTGACTCTGAGCTGCGAATCTTGGACAAAAAGATCGCAGTCAACAAAGAGCCGACCCTTGTATTGGTCAACAGCTTGAGCGAGATAGAGACTGTGTGCGGCATTGGAAAGCCAAACGCCAATGACCAATAAGACTTTGGCATCGCATGCACAACGAGCGTTGTCTGATTCTGTCTTGAGTTTGACGTTCCTTTCGTTCGGCTATGCAACGGATTTCGTACCACGGCTGTCCCAGCCGAGAATCCTCGACTGGGAGAGTCGAGCTATGGGTGAGAAAAAAAACAGTTGTTTTCACCCCAGAAACCTTTAGAACGAGGCGGGATTTTAAGTTGCTTTGGCTATCCGCAGTTCGCTACCAACGACTCATTGACGCCCAGTTACGCCTAACGTTTACCCAACCTGACCTATGCAAAACTACAAGCCAATCTTCTCCCTTGCAGCCACGCAAAAGCCGCAGAGAAAACTGAGGTCAAAATTTGGAGGCCGACCTTGGGGCCTGGATCCTTCGATTTGGCCTAAGGGAATGGCCCTGTTGGCTCAATTGGTTCACGAACCGCCCGCGATCGATCTTGGTGGCGAATACGTGCTTCATATCTGGCACTGGAATACTCCCGAAGATTATTGCGAACCACCAAACTATGAGTACTACTGCCACTTTTCAACCTTGGTTCCAAAGTCAAAACTCGGCAACGAACTTACTCCTGCGCCTGCCGGCCAAAAACTCATCGGAGAAGTTTACATCGATCGATGGGAGACTTTTGATGACAACGCGCCGGATTCGTGGTTGCCAATGTTCTTTGAAAGAGATAGCTATTCAAAACTGCTCGACCGCGAAACGGGCAAAATCCGTTTTGGTGGAGGCTTGGGAACAAAATTTGGTGGGCCACCGTGTTGGCAGGGAACAAACGCTATCGAGAACTCCCCACAACGCAGCGACTTCATTTTCCAGACGGATGCGTACATACCAATAGCAGGCCAACCTCCATCAGACGATGTTGTGAAAAAGCACAACCTAGAAGGAATTTTTCCTTGCCGAAACGGTGACGGCTACATTTATGTGATTACTGATTTTGCAAGCGATGGCAGCGCGTTTGTGTTTCTAGACAAATCGCAAACTCCACCGTTACCAATTTGGACATGGTCACGATAGTAAACGAGCAAGCAACAGGTGAATAACCAATAAATCTGCAAAGCGCCGGGCGGGCTCAACCATAAATAACGATTGCCTTAGCGTTAGCCATCGGAGCCGATCGGTGGTGCATACGGATTGGACGATCGAGTCTTAGCGAATTTCGGAGCCGGTACCGTGGGACCGGTTAATCTGATGCCTTTGGCAATCGCATTGATGCGCTGAGCAAGCTCAACAGCATGCAACTTGCGGCGCGAGTTCCTAAGTTCACCCAAGCCATGATCGCGGTACGAAATTGGTAGCTCGATGGGGCCGTCGTTTGTGCGCGCTACAATGACGACCATGTGAGTTTGTGCGTACCACCCCGTTGGCTTGATCGATTCAACGTTCACGTCAACGATACTCTCCGCTGGCAACCAATACCGATTGCAGTCGCCCTCCATCATCACGCCTTGAGAACCGATATGAATCAGCAGCAAATCGGTCGCGGTGTCCAACGCCATTGAATTCCAACGCTCACGCAAAACAAGTTCGACGACTCTTAGTGAATCGTCGGACCAATTATACTGACTGGATCGATCGCTACGAGACTGGACTGCGTGACGAAGTCGCGAACACATTCGAATGTTCATTGGCCACTCTGGGTATGTCATGACAGCAGCAATTTGAGCAACCAGAAAACTCAGTGCAGCTGCAATCCCAATGTAGCCCAGTAGGTTCATACTGAATGGATATCTGTCTTTAATCAGATACATGCTGGGCAATAAACACCAAAGCCAAATCGTCTGCAATAAAAACATCATGACGGTGTGCCGAAGCAACGCTAGCCGGCTCATGATTCGCCCCGCTTCGTTGGGATCAATCGCAGTAACACTGGCGTAGTGATGAGGTTGATTCGTCATGTGTAAAGACTCCAAAATTTTCAATCATTCAGCAGCCAAGCGATCCTAATGTCGCGCACTCTTTGAGTTTCTTGCTGCAAAACCACATCCATGTACTGTGTTACTTAGCCTAACGAGTCTGCGGAAAATAGAAAGCAAATCTCTGGCCAATCCAAACAATCGACTCCGTCACCAATCGTCAATGCTTCCTAATTGTTGCCACCGCTACTGCTGTAGTTTACGCAGCGCCACGACAGTTCAGGCCGCTCGTAATAACCCTACTGAAGCCATCGATATTCGTGGACAAACAAGCTGCCCTTGTAGAACTTGATTGACATTCCAATCGTCGGTGATCCAGCCTGGGCACTACGCAAAGGCACGATCTAATTCGGCGGCGTGCTGCTTTAACATCTCCAACAGCGCCGGATAGTCGCTGCCGTGGACAATCAATTGGGCACCTTGCTCGCGCAATTCACTAACATTTTCGGTACTCATTGCGGGCGCTCCCCAAGCTTTCCCATGGCGATCAGCTGCTTCGGCGACCCTGGCGAACGCATCGTTCAAAGTCAGCTTGGCATCGCTTCGCCGAATCCGCAAACCTAAATCGGCTGGCCCCACAAACAGCGCATCAATTCCTTCGATCGCCGCAATCGCGTCGATGTTCTCGACGGCTTCTGGTGTTTCGATTTGCACCACCAAGAACGTTTCACGATTGGCGTGATCAATGAATGTATCGTTGGCCGGTAAAAAACCAGCATCCAAACCCACGCCATCAAGCCCACGATCACCAACTGGCGGAAACTTCACGCAGTCGACCAACGCTTGTGCTTTTTCTGGCGTCGAGACATGGGGAATCATCAGCCCCGCCGCGCCGTCTTCCAGATAACGGTACAAACGAGTTTTTTCGAGCGTCGCAGGACGCAACATGCAATCGATGTCGAACAGGTGAAAGTAAGCCAACATGGCCTGCAACTCACGGTCTGTCCAGGTACGATGTTCTGCATCCAACCAGATGCAGTCGTAACCAACATTCGCTGCCATCTGCACGAACGAAGGTATGAAATGACCCAGGTTACAAAGCTTGGCAGGTTGGCCATCGCGGAGCTTGGCAAGTGTCTTACTGTTTCGCAAATCATCGATCCTAGTTCGTGGTCGCAGAGTGTTGCATTGTACTGGCGGAGAACCGAATCGTGAGTCCCATCGATTGCCCTATACGAACAAAGATGCTGAACGTAACCAACATTGCCCACGTTTTGTTGGGCTGCATCTCGATTCTGAGTCTTGGCTCGACTGCCCGTGCGCAAGTGGTCGATCGGCTTGACTACCAAACATTGCCGGACTTGCCCGATCCGGTTGGAGTCGCAGGACCGATCGTCGGCGTGCATGCGGATCACTTGGTTGTTGCCGGCGGTGCAAACTTTGCGATGGCAAATGCACCTGATTTATGGGAACTGCGCAAACGGTATCATTCGACCACATGGCTTTTGCCGCTCACAGGAAACCCATCCAAGAATCAATGGATTGGAGTGGGAGATCAGCTCGAAAAATCCGTTGCGTACTCCGCGGTTGTCAGTACGGAACAAGGAATCGTGGTGATGGGCGGTGAAGACGGAACGGCGCCAACCAACCGAGCCTATTTGTTGCAGGTAACCAACGGTGATGGCAAAGTTTCGCTGGTTGAAAATGATAACGCCGTGCCCGATCTTCCATTCGCATGCACGGGCGGTGGTGCCGCTGTGATTGGCGAATACGTGTACCTTGTCGCTGGGCAAATCCAGCAAGCCAATGGAGTTCGCACAGCATCTCGATTGCTCTGGCGATTGAATTTGAACGAGATCGATCCTACGAAAAACATCAACAATCAAACGCAATTGTGGAACCTGATCCCAAGTTGGCCAGCGTCGGGGCCAAAGCGGATGTTTGCATTGGTGACGTCCCAGCAAAGCGACAACAGCGGCCGGCTGTATGTCATTGGCGGTCGCCGATTTGCTGATGGTAAAGCCCCAACGGACGAGACACTGATTTTCGCCGCTGACAGTTGGGTTTTCGATCCGTCAATTTACGATGCGTCGAAATTTCGTGCAGCACAAGGCAAGTACTCGGGCGTTTCACCATGGAAACGAATTGCCGACGCACCCGTTCCGCTCACGGCTGGGACTGCTGTTGCCCACGGCAATGATCAGGTTTTGGTTTTAGCCTACGCGTCTGGCGATATCTTGCGGCAACAATTGGATTCTGGAAAAGCGATGAAGGATTTTCCGCATCCAGGATTCAACAAGACTGCGTACGCATACAACGCGGCAACGAATTCTTGGTTGTCGCTAGGAAAGATTCCATCAAACCCTGTCACCACGCCGGCGGTGTCTTGGAAAGACGATATTTTTCTTGTCAGCGGCGAGGTCAGCCCCCGCGTACGCACGAGCGCGGCATGGCGGATACGGGCTAAAAAACCGTAAAGCCAGTACTACGAATGGACAGCAATAAAAAGTCACCATGGGTGGAAAGGGTCGATTGCTTGATTCGTTGAAGCTATTCTAGGTGCCGCAACCAATTCCAAGAAACAATATTTTCAATCGCGAAAGGTTTTCCTGATGACCAAACTTACCCGACGTCAGTTCACTGCCGCTGCGGCTGCAGGGTACTTTGTTGCCCACCAATCGCAATCGCACGCCCAAAGCCCAAACGAAAAACTTGGCGTTTGTATTGTCGGGGTGAACAGTCGCGGCAATGAACATATCCGCGGATTCGACAAAGACCAGCGGACTGAGATCCGAGCGATTGTTGATATCGACGAAAGCGTTGGCAAGCAGCGTCAGGCTCGCGTCAAAGAAATGCAGGGTGGCAAAGAGCCTGAACTATTCAAGGATGTGCGCGAAGCCATCGAATCCAAAGGGATTGATATTCTGACATGCGCGACTCCTAATCACTGGCACGCCTTGATGGGAATCTGGGCCATGCAAGCTGGCAAAGATGTCTATATCGAAAAACCAATCAGCCACAATATTCACGAAGGGGCCGCACTGGTCGCCGCCGCTAAAAAGTACGAACGCATGTTCCAAACGGGAACGCAATCGCGCAGCAGCAGTGCTTGCCAAGAAGCCGCCAAGTTCATTGCGGATGGCGGTATCGGTGAATGCAACTTTGCTCGTGGACTATGCTACAAACGTCGAAAGTCGATCGGCGCCTTGGGGGACTACCCGATTCCTGAAAAGGTCGATTTCGATTTGTGGAGCGGACCTGCGCCGTACACCGATCCGAAAGTAACACGCAAACGCTTTCACTACGATTGGCACTGGCAGCGTCATTATGGCAATGGCGATTTGGGCAACCAGGGTCCTCACCAAACAGACATTGCACGCTGGGGCCTTGGATTGAATCGTCATCCCGTTTCGGTGATTAGCTACGGTGGACGACTGGGCTATCAAGCCGAGCAGAAAAACCCAGCGTATGTCGATGCTGGCGATACGGCTAACACGGAAGTCTCCATTTACGATTATGGCGACAAATGCATTGTGTTTGAGACTCGCGGGCTGGATGTTTCGCAGTCAGCTGGCGCAGAAGTCGACGCTATGTTCGGTAAAGGCCGCGGTAACAAGATCGGTGTGATTTTTTACGGCGAAGAAGGCTATGTTGTCCAAGTCAATTACTCACTTTGCAAAGTCTTTGACAAGGATTTCAAACCAGTAAAAGAATTCAGAGCCAAGAATGTTGGCGACGCACACTTTGCGAACTTCATCGATTCGTGTGTCTCTCGCGACTACACCAAGCTCAACGCGGACGCTCAAACCGGTCACCTTTCCGCTGCCGTCAGCCATCTAGGAAATATTTCGTACTATCTTGGCGAACGTGAAACGGTCACGACTGCGGAGCTAAAGACGAAAATCGCCTCGGTCAAAAGCCTGGATGACAACGCTGTCGCAGTGGACCGAACGATCAAGCATTTGGAAGCCAATAAAGTCGATTTGAACCGAACACCACTGGCCCTGGGACCGTTTCTAAAGTTTGATCCCGACGCTGAGAAATTCACTAACAACGATGCAGCCAACGAAATGCTAACACGTGAGTATCGTGACGGGTTCGTTGTTCCGGCAGCTGCTGACGTTTGATCATTCGTGAACAGGACTGGTAAAAATGGCCCTGCCGATTTCACGTCACGCGCAAACGTGAGGCGAGAAATACGGTGGGCGCCATCAACGCGAGTATTACGATGCCCCATAGCGTTCCGGCTCCCAACAATGCAACTACCGCACACAATGGAATCAGCGTCAGAATTCCGGTGCGAATCGAATTCTGAATCTTCTTTGGAACAGGGTCTTGGATGGCCGCCAATCCTCGGCGTACAACTGGCAAGAACACAAGCCCAATTAAGATCGGATAGTGCAAATCACTATTGAATTGCCAGCTGGTTGAGGTGGCAACGAATTTGGGTGCCACCGCAATCAACGCCACACCCACGGCAGCGACAATCAGACCAACAGTCAGCTGTTTGGATGAACCGCCTGTGGCTTCACGACGTGCCATTGTTGTGACTCCCATGATGTAGATTCCAAAACCGATTGCGATACCCAGCACATGATTTGGAAAGTACGGTGCGCTTTTCATGGCAACGACTGGAGCCGCGCCCATCAGAAAACTCAGGATCCGGCACGACCCCATCGCGGCCGGCGCCAACGGTGTTTTCTTGAGCGGTCCGTCGTACAGAACAATCATGATCGCCAGCGCTATCGCGACGAAGCCTGGCAGATTGGATGACACGATGCCATCGATTGGCAAATGACCAGCGGCGAAAGCGAGTACCACCCCGACGAGCAGCAGACCCCAACCCGCGAATTTTGCTTGCCCCAGTGCGATGTCACCCGCCGGGATCGGGCGCGCGGCGCGTTCGGCTTTATCTTTTTCCAAGTCAAAGACATCATTCAAAATCATACCTGCCCAATAGAGGGCAACGCCAGCCAGCAGAATCACAGCGAATTGGGCAATCGGAAACGGGCCGCCAGCAACCAGCAAGAACGCTGCTCCGACGTCAGCCAGAATTGTGAAAACATTTGGTAGTCGAACGAGCTGCGCCCAGGCAAGCAGCCGGTTCGTTGTGCGAGAATTCAAGATGGGAACCAGAAAAACAAGAGTATCGCTCGGCCCGATGCGCCGATTCGCGATTTGTACAAATCTGCAGGCACAGAATTGTAGCGAGTCTTGCTGATGAGAATCTACCAGTAGCGAACGTCGTCAAAGCAAAGCCGAAGTGCGATTTGTTCGTAGCACCGGCTTTAGCCGGAAATTCCGCCTGAAGGCGGTACTACGAACACAAGCCACTAGTCATCGTTTTTCTCCGCCTATGTTCCGACTTTCGCTACGTAGGTACGAACTTTTCGCCGCGTTAATACGCTTCTTCTTGCTTCCAGACGACAGCGAACGTCTTGAATAGAATCTTGATGTCCATCCAGAGCGACCAGTTTCGAATGTACTTGTGATCCCACTCGATTCGGCGTTCCATCTTGTCGACCGTTTCAGTTTCTCCACGGCAACCATTGACTTGTGCGAGTCCGGTGATTCCCGGTTTCACTTTGTGCCGCAGCATGTACCCATCAATCAGATTTCGGTACTGTTCGTTATGAGCCGATGCGTGAGGTCGTGGGCCGACCAACGACATCGTGCCCTCGATCACATTGAACAACTGTGGCAATTCATCCAAGCTGGTCTTGCGCAGAATTCCACCAATTTTAGTGATGCGTGGATCGCCTTTGGTCGCTTGTTTGACGACAGGACCATTGTCGCACGTTCGCATGGAACGAAACTTCCAAACCATGATTTCTTTCCCGTCCAAACCATATCGTTTTTGGCGAAAGAACACTGGGCCTCGCGAACTAAGTTTTACAGCGATGGCAATCAGCAGCATCGGAATCGAAACCATGATCAGACCGACAAACGCGATCAATAGATCCGCAGTCCGTTTCGACAATCCATCAACACCGTACAGCGGGTTTTCAAAGACACTGACTGCGGGTAATCCACCCATGCTGGTCCAGCGCGAATGCAGCAACTCGAATACAAAGAAATCTGGAACGATATAGACCGATGCTGTCGTATCACTCAGTTCACCAAGCATGAACTTGATCCGTTCTTCGGCTCGCATTGGTAACGTGATTAAGATTGTGTCAATTTGACCGTCGCGAGCTTGTTGTACCAAATCCGCCAATTTGCCTTTTAAGGTCGTGTCGACTTCAGGAGTATCTGTCGATGGTTTGTCGCGTTCCTCATTTCGATCATCAAAGAACCCAGCAAAACGAAACCCAAGCGATTCGTCAGCAACAATATTTGCAGCGGTCTGTCGCCCCAAACCATTCAAACCCGCGATGGCAACACGCCGAACTCCGACACCACGACGCAGCAGCACCCCTTGGATAATTCGCAAACACATTCGCGACATTGCGATCATTGACGGAGCAACGATGATCCAGATTGCCATCACCGATCGCGCAAAGACTTCGCCGTAGCGCGTGATGAATGCTAACAGTGCCAGCACCATGACCGTTCCTGCCCACGTCGCAATCACCGACTTCAGCTCGTTGTCGATGGATCCGGCTTCAAAGCGCCGACTCAATCCAGTGATTTGTGAAATCAGTAGAAACACCAGACACGTGACCAAGCCCATTGCGAGAGCAGTGTCGTCGATCCAACCTCGTGTCGCCAATTTAGTGGCTGCAAGCGATGCCATGATTGATGCAGCATCCAACCCTGGTTGGACAACATCCCACCACTTGCGATGCGCAGTGATTCTCGACTTAGACATAGTTTTACGAGTTCCCAATGATGCTTGGCTGGTCCTACCAGCCGAGAAATGACTTTGGAAAAACGTAGCTTTGGGGCAATAACCGTGTCGCTCGACATTGGAACATTCATTCACCTGCCGAACGAACCGACGCAGCAACAGTCAGACTTTACGGGTTACACCGATCCTACCGGCACGGGCCTACATCGGGGCAATTCGATCAGACCCCATATCGGTAGTTAGAACCACGTGGGCATCAAAGGCTTCTCGAATCAATCGATTCTTGATTGCTTCAAAATCCGGGCTATCCCACAGATCATCGAACTCCCAAGGATCCGATTTCAGGTCATACAACTCGCCCAACTGCTTGTCGTGATACATCGAAAGTTTGTAATCGCGAGTTCGATACATCGTGCCGAACGTCCCTGAGCCACCCGTAAAGAAAGGGTCTAGCGCATCAAAGTATTCGCAGCGAACAAAATCGCGCAGATAGCCAGGATCTGCCTCGCCTTGAAGGATCGGCATCAGGCTTTTTCCTTGCATGTAGTCAGGACACTCCAGCCCAGCGAGTTCCACCAGTGTTGATGTCATGTCCAATAGTTCTACCAACGCATCGGAGACAACGGACTGCTTGAATTTGTCGGGCCAAGCAAAGATTAAAGGCACGCGAACTAGTCCTTCGTAAAAACGACAGCCCTTGAACATCAAGCCGTGATCACCAAGTGATTCGCCGTGATCACTGGTGAAAACAATGACCGTGTTTTCACGCTGCCCAAGTCGCTCTAGCTCCGCGAGTAGTCGAGCGAACTGGTCATCGATCTGTTCGATCATTGCATAATAGAGAGCTTGAACTTCATGCGCGTTGTGGTCTTCGGGTGTTCGCAGTTCGTCTTGAAAGTCCAGTGATGCAAGTTTGGTTTGTTGCGTCAAATCCGAATCGCGAAAATGTGGTCCAGGCATATCGGCCGCATTGAATCGTTCCGCATACTCTCGTGGCGGAATGAATGGTGGATGAGGATCATAGATATTGATATTCAATAGCCATGGTTGGTCTTGGGCGCGTTCTGTGTTCATGAATTCGATAGCGCAGTCGGTTGACCAGGTCGTTTGGTGCATTGCGGGGCGCACTCGATCAGGGCTGTTCCGCATCTCATCCAAATCGCCACCTTGAGCGCGCACCCATTCGGCGTAGTCGTGACCTTGCTGCCAGTCGTCGCGCGGAGCGTGGCTGAATTTCCAATACGAAAATCCGTCATCGATGCGCGGTTCGGTGCGATGACCAGCGCTTTGTAAATGAAACTTGCCAATCAGCCCGCAGTCGTAACCTGCGTCGGCGATCAGTTTTGTAATCACTGGCGGATAGTTTGGAAAAGTATCATTTCCATTGCGCGTGTTGTGAACACGTGACGGATACATCCCTGTCATAAAGCTGGAGCGACTGGGAGTACAAATCGGACTCTGGCAATACGCATGTGTGAACGCGACGCCACTGGCAACGAGTTTGTCGATCGTTGGTGTTCGAACATGTGGATTGCCCAATGCTCCGATCGTGTCAAAGCGTTGTTGGTCAGTACAGTACCACAAGATATTAGGACGAGATTTCATCAGTCAGATTCAATAGGGGAACAAAGTCCGAGCAGGAAAGAAGTTAGCGAGCCGATCCGATGATTGGTATCACGCTATCAGCGCATCGATTTCAGCGTTGCTGTCGGCGAATTGCTTGATCGGCAATCCCATCAATCGAGCTTGAGTCAACCAGAGATTCGCAAGCGGCGTGCCTTCGGGCATATTGATATGTTTACCCGAATTCAATCGCTTACCGCCGCCTGCAACCACGATCGGCAAGTCATTGTATTGATGCGTAGAACCATCACCCAAACCCGAGCCATACGTGAACAACGTATTGTCCAGCAAAGTGGTGCCATCGGATTCGTCGATGGAGTCCATCTTTTGCAAAAGATAAGCCCATTGCTGCATGTGAAACAGGTCCACTTTGATCAAATCGTCGATCATCTTGGTTTGGTTGTGAGACATCTGGTGATGACTGCGCGGTTTGGAAAACAGGGTTTCATAAGTGAACGGCGTGTCCCACCTTTCAGGACCGATCATGAATGTAGCGACATTGGTCAATCCTGTTTGCAAAGCGACCACCATCAAGTCACCCATCAATCGGATGTACTCACCGCGCGGCATATGAGCTTCGGGTGGTTCTTCAAAATCGACTTTGGCCAATTTGGCTTTCATTTTTTCAAGCCGATTCATCTGAATCTCAATCGCACGTACGGATTCAAAGTACTCGGTGAATTTGTGTTGATCGGCGTAGCCAAGATCCCGTTTCAAATCCTTGGCGTCTTCCAATACAAGGTCAGTGATCTCGCGTTGCTGTTGAATTTCGTTGGTGCTAAACAATCGGCGGTACATTTTTCGAGGGTCGCGAATCGACGGAGCAAGATGCCCGGTGCCATACCAAGATAGATTGTCAAAGTAGATCGATTCTTTGTTGTCTTTGTGGCTATTGCAACTGAATTCCAGGGTCGGAAACGGCGTACTGCCGCCAACGTGATCACCAACAAGATGGTCCAGCGTTCGATCTAGCGGCCACGCTGAGCCTTCGATTGTGTATGGCCGAGCACTACTCAGATAACACGACGCACATTGAGCGTGGACATCAGTACCTTGCTGGAACGTGCGATCCATGCCAGTGATAAGTGTCACTTTTTGTTTCAGTGATTCCAATGGCTGCATTGTCGGCGTCAGCTGGTCCAAAGTTCTGACATTGAATTTAGGATCTTGTTTTCCAAGAGAACTCATGACGTTCCCAAGGTTGCCTTTGGGGATCACATGGTCTGCTTCACCCGGAAAGAATGCTCGTCGCACGACACCAATGGGCACATAGAAATGCGCCATGCGCATCGCTGGTTTCGCATCATCACTCGCTGACGCGACACTGCTAAGCCATGGCAAGGCAAGACTCGCACCACCGATGCCTTGCAGAAACGAGCGCCGATTCCAAGTTCCATTCCTAATTGTCATCGTCAGCCTTTGTCGGGTTTCTTTTGTGACGAAACGGATCGCTTATCACAATCTGCTTCAACAAAGTATGGATTTTGTAGTTGTCTGCTGCCGTTGCTTTTGCGATTTGCTTGATTGCAACCGAGTCACCTGCATCGATTTTCCGCGCCAGGGCAAAAGACATCAGGTGGCTAGCAAGCCCTGCTGTGAAACGATCACGTTCGGCAAGAATCGCGTCTTTGAATTCAACAACGTTGGTAAACTTGTGTTGACGCAGCAGCATGCCCGCAGTGTCAATCTCGCGGCCATTTTCATACTGATCACGCCACACACCGATGGGATCGTAGTTCTCAAGGGCAAATCCAAGTGGATCAATTTGTTCATGACATCCGCGACAATCAGCACGCTCGCGGTGCATTTTCAATCGCTCGCGAAGAGTCAGGTTCTTTTCTTCTTCGGGCGGTTTTTCGGATAGCGGCGGGACATCAGCAGGCGGTGGTTCTGGCGGATCATTGAAAATCACGGTCGCCAACCAAGCCCCACGTGTGATTGGTTTCGTTCGCTCACTACCCGAAGTCATCGTCATGACGGCCGCATTCGTAATCACACCGCCATATCGCCGGTCCTTGATCGGAATCCGAGCGAACTTCAGGACCCCGACCCCACCATTCTGTCGCTTCTTACTTCCAGGTGGAATCTTTTCATTGTAAGCACTCTCAAGCAGCGGAGAGCGATACGTAAAATCTGGATCAATCAAATCGGTGATCGGTCGATTTTCAATCAGCACAGTTTCGAAGAGCAGGAGAGGTTCCAGCATCATGTGCATGCTGTCGCGGTACTTGGAAAAATAGAACCCCGGGAACTGATCGCGATTGGGTATCGAAGATATGACTCTTTCCAGCTGAAGCCACTGTGAAGGGAAACTGTCGCAGAAACGTTTTGCACGCTTATCGCGCAGCATTCGGTCAACTTGCTCCAACAAGACATTAGTCTTCGAGAGTTCTTTTTCTTTCGCCAGTTCAGTCAGTTCGCCATCGGGAATGCTACCCCACAAAAAGAACGATAGCCGCGAAGCCAACTCAAAGTCATCCAGTGGTTGTACGTTTTTGTCGCCAGTGGATTGATCATACAAGTACAAAAACTTGGGTGATGAAATGATGGCGGCAGCGACTGATTTCATTGCATCAGTAAACTCAGCCCCCTTGCCGATTTGGCTGAGTGCAAACTCTGCGTACCGATTGCGGGTGGCCTCACTAACTGGCCTGCGAAAAGCGCGCGGAAGCAACTTCGCCAGCCGGTTATCGATCTCCACTCGAGCCGAAAGCATCTGTTTCGGTTTTGCGAATAGTTCGTTCCAAACACCAACACGATTCGGGCGAAAGTCAGGGCTTGCCACAATCGATTGGCCAAGCTTCAGGAATGACTCCATCAGCAGCGGAGACATCGACAGATGGTCGCCACGATTATCAAATCCATGCTCAGCTCGCAAGTCTTGTGGAAACGCTGCGACACCTGCTAGGCGAGGTTCAATCAATTGCGACTTGCCAAGCGGTCGACTACCGACCAGCACCGTCTTGGCCATCTCGCCTGTTTCTGGGCGGAAGTAGTTTTTGTGTTCTCGCATCATGCGTTCAGGCAATGTGAACACAATGCACTTCAAACCAAACAGATCGATCACGGCGTTGTTATATTGAAAACGGTTCATCCGCCTTATCGGAGCTTGCCCAAGCGCCGATGGATTCGCTAGAGCTTCATGTAAAAAACCCTCCAGCAACTGCACCAACTCCTTTCGATCATCGTCATTCAATTCCGGTGATTCATCTTCGGGTGGCATCTCACGATCCTCGATCACCTTGATCAAATCTCGGATCAGTTCTGGATTCCGCGTGAGTGATTCAGTGTCCTTGATCAGCGTAAAATCGACTTCACCGCTGATCTCATCGCCGGATCCATGACAGCGGAGGCAGTGCGATTTCAAGACAGGCAACATCCGCTCACTCAATGAGTCGTTCGCCGCCAAAGGGAGGCCAAAACTCAAAAGCAACAATAGAAACGATCTTTGCAGTGCTTGACGCTTATGCTTAGACACGAACGAGGGCCAAAACAGGAAAGTGGGATGACTGGCAGGTTGGAGTTAAATAGAGCTTAATCGATGGTGAATGTTGGCCGGAGGTCATTTGAGCAAAACGATCCTGGCTTGCAGTGTTCCATAGCACGAAGTAGTGTGTGCTTTGCTTCAGTGAACTGCCTGTTCGGACCAATATCCTTAGCCATTAAAGCGTATTTACAGCCGCTTTCTGATACATCGGAAATCTTTGATGAACCATTGGGAACCTTCGTCCTGGACGAAGAAAACGGCTAAACAGCAGCCTCACTATGACGACCAAGACCACTTCGAGTCTGTGTTGCAGACTTTGGCGACGCGTCCGCCGCTAGTGACAAGTTGGGAAATCGAGCGTTTGAAGCAGCAGATTGCGTTGGCCGCCGAGGGCAAGGCGTTCTTGTTACAGGGTGGCGATTGCTCAGAGAGTTTTGCCGACTGTTGCCCCGATCCAATTGAGCGCAAGCTCAAGTTGCTGTTACAAATGAGCGTGGTGTTGATCCACGGCTTGCGCATGCCGGTCATTCGCATTGGCCGAATTGCCGGGCAGTATGCCAAACCGCGATCGTCGGATACTCAGACCAAAGACGATGTGACGCTGCCATCGTATCGTGGCGACATTGTTAATCGTTGCGACTTCACTCCTGCTGACCGCAAGAATCGTCCCGAGTTGATGTTGCAAGCGTACGATTGCTCGAGCGCAACATTGAACTATTTGCGAGCGCTGACCGATGGTGGATTCGCCGACTTGCATCATCCTGATCTTTGGGAGCTGGATTTCGTCAGTAAGTCGATACGATCGGAACAGTATCACCAAATGGTCCGCAACATCGATAACTCCTTGCGGTTCATTGATTCGATCGGTGGCACGATGCCCCAAGATCTTTCAACGGTTGACTTCTACACTTCGCATGAGGCACTTTTGTTGCCTTACGAACAAGCCTTTACCCGGCGCGCGATTAGCTTGGGCGGCTGGTACAACTTGGGCACACACTTACCGTGGATTGGTGATCGAACGCGCGAAATCGATGGCGCCCATGTTGAATACTTTCGTGGGATCAACAATCCGATTGGAGTCAAAATTGGCCCCACTGCGACTCCGAATGACGTCAAGCAACTGTTGGAGACGCTGGATCCAAACCGTGAGCCAGGGCGTATGACATTGATTTGCCGTTACGGTGCTAAGAAAATTGAACAGGGCTTGCCGCCGATCATCGAGGCAGTCAAGCAAACTGGGCACCCTGTGTTATGGTCGGTCGATCCAATGCACGGTAACACGACGACCACTGATGACGGGATCAAAACCAGACACTTCGATGACATTCTGAGCGAAGGCCGGATGTCGTTTGAAATTCACAAATCGCATGGAACGTTTGTCGGCGGCGTGCACCTCGAATTGACCGGCAAGAACGTGACTGAGTGTGTCGGTGGTGCTGGCGGCCCCAAGTCGAGCGAACTTTCCAGAGCGTATGAGAGCAATGTGGATCCACGATTGAATTATGATCAAGCAATGGAGATTGCTTTTCTCATTGCTGACGAAGTGCGGCGACAAAACAGCGATGGAGCCCCTAGCCTTGCCTAAACCTAAGGCTATTCGCCAACCGACAGACTTTCAGCGAAAGATCGATTCAGCGGTTTCTGGTTTGGAGCCGGGCGAAGTCGTTAGCTTTGGTGACATCGCTGCCCGAGCCGGAAACCCCAAGGCATCGCGAGCAGTCGGTTCGTACTTGGCAAACTCGGGTGGGTCGATCCCATGGTGGCGAGTCATCTATGCCAGTGGATATCTACCACCCTGCAATCCCAGCTTGCAAGCGGAACGATTGATGGAGGAAGGAGTCCAGCTGAAAGGAACTCTCGTTGTAAATTCGCCATCCGGCCGATTCGCGAATGAATAACCCACCGTTTGTTGCCAAGAGGGTTATTGATTGAACCAACCTGCGACTTCTTTCAGACCAGCTGCCGCATCATGCTTGGGCCAATACTCCAGCCCAACAAACCCTTCGTAACTGGTCTGTGAAATCGCTTCAAAAATCGATGGGTAATGCAGTTCGCCGCGCGTCAGTTCGTTGCGTCCCGGATTCCCGGCGGCGTGAAAGTGACCAATCTTGTCGATGTTTGCCACGATATTATTGATCACATGGCCTTCGCTGATCTGCTGGTGATAAATATCAAAAACAACTTTCACATTCTCACAGGCAACCGAATCAATGATCCGAAAGGCTTCATCGCTGCGAACCAGATAGTAACCAGCATGATCAACCAACTCATTCAGCGGCTCGATCACCAAAGTAACATCGCTGTCTTTCAGCATTGGCGCTGCCGCTTTTAAACCATCGACTAGGCTCTGGTGTTGCTCAGACCGATCGACGCCAGGACGGAAATCACCAACTTGGGATATCAGTGTTTTCACACCGAGTCGTTTCGCGGCGTTGATGGTTTCCGCCAATCCAGCCAAGTACTCGTCTCGCCGAGCCGGGTCAACCAACGTGACGAATTTGGTGCAGCAAGCCGAAATCACCAAGTTGTTATCACGGCATGCTGCTTCAATCTCTTCGAGGTTTTTATCCCACCAACCCCAGAATTCAAACGCACCGATGCCGCACTGGCTGACAACTTTGGTTGCTTCGGAGATACTCAACTCTCCTAAAACGGCATCAATGCAGACGGAAGGGCGGAAAGTTGTGTGCATTCGGATGGTCCAGTGAAGACAATTGGTTGTTAGCGGAGATTATGACCGAAGGCAGCCCGTTTTTGCAGGGATCACAAATCTATGCCTGTTCTTAGTGCCGCGAGTCGCGAATTGCTGGACTTAGGCAACCGCCTGATGCATCATGAGACCGCGACAATGCTGTTCTTTCACTCAAAGTTTCACCACAAGAGCCATGTTTCAATCTTTCAACCCGCTGCCCCGAGCACCATGGATTGCCGTCTGCCTTTGCTTGCTGACTACCTTTGCGTTTGCTGACGAACCACAATCGTCCAGCGACCATGAAGTCAAAGAGAAGGAGCAAGCGAAAACTGTCTCGTTGGATGGCGTTTTTGAATCCAAGAATGCAAAGGAATTGGTTATCAAGAATGAACACCTCAAGAGTCTGGAGATCGAGCGACTAGCCGACCATGGCACGACCGTGTCCAAAGGTCAAAGTTTGTTTTGGTTTGCCACGAAAGATCTGGACAAGAAAGTCAAGGAAGCCGAAATCGAGCTTCGCCTAGCTGGCCTGACTATGAAAGACGATGAGTTCGCGTACAAACAGTTCATCGCAACACAGGAACTCGACCGCGCCGCCGCTGAGCAGGCTCGAGCAAACGCAAAGCAGGACTACGATAATTTTGTGAAAATCGACCGTGATCGACAGCGGCTGAGCGCGAAATTCAACGTCAAGTCTTCTCAAGCCGCTCTGGATAATGCCGCAGAAGAACTAAAGCAGTTAGAACAAATGTACAAGGAAGACGATCTAACCGAAGAGTCTGAAGAGATTGTTCTCAAACGAGCCAAGCAGTCTGTGGAATTTGCACAGCATCGACTAGATGGAACAAAGATTTCATCCACCAGAACTTTGGAACAGTCGATTCCTCGCTCCGAGATCTCAGAAGATGACAAACTCGCACGCGCTGAAGCCGCCTATCGAAAATCCATTCACAGTTTGCAAACCGCTCGGGCACGGCAAGACATCGAGATTGCTCGCAAACGTGAAAAGTTCACCGAACAGCAAGAAAAACTTGCTGAGATGCAACAAGAGCGAAAGCGGGTTGTGTTGAAATCGCCCATCAAAGGCATTCTTCTTTATGGAACACTCAATCGCGGCAAGCTGGCGGAACAGCCTAGCACGCTGAAAAAAGGATCCAGTGTTGCGGCCGACCAAGTGATCGCAACGGTCGTTGACCCAAGCCAGATTCAGGTTCGTGTCACACTGAACGAAGATCAACTTCGCTCAGTGAAAGCAGGCGACTCATGTGATATTTATGCGAAAGCGTTTCCAGATCACAAATTTTCTGGCAAAGTACAATCCGTCGGCGCGGTGGCTTTCGCAGCCGGCAAGTACGACTGTGTTGTGAGTATCCGCCGCAACAAAAAGGCACCGAAAATTTTGCCCACCATGACGTGCAAATTGGAATTCGCTGCCCAGTCCAATGACAAGTAGCACTATGCTTGGTCCGCTTTTGGCTGCGGTCCAAGCCTATCCTTTGTATGATTACCACCAGCCATACGGAACGAATTTTGCGTTGATGACGTTAAAACGTTGCGAATAGATCGTCATTGCGAGTGATTTCCAATCGCTTATTGAGTATTGTCAAACCAACTTTCCCCGAAAAACGAGACTTTACGTGCCCAAGAACAATCAGACACGGCGAGATTTTTTAGTGAAATCGGCTGCCGTCACTGCGGCTGCTTCCACTCCGTACTTCTTTTCGACGCCCAAGACATTGGCCGACGAAATCAAAGGCAAGAACGATCGCATCAACATTGGTGTGATTGGTGCAGGCGGTATGGCCACAGGCAATATGAATTCCGCGAAAGACTGGTTGGATGTCGTCGCAATTGCTGATGTTGACGCGAACCGGCGCGACGCATTCAACAAAAAACTTAGCAAAGGCAAAGCTGATGTCTATGAAGACTACCGCGAAGTCATCGCTCGTGACGACATCGATGTAATTCATGTTGCAACACCAGATCACTGGCACACGAAACCTTTGATTGAGGCAATGTTGGCAGGGAAAGATGTCTACTGCGAAAAACCGATGACCTTGACAATTGATGAAGGCAAAAAGATCCGCGCGGTGCAGGAAAAAACAGGCCGTGTTGTTCAAGTTGGCACGCAACAACGAAGCACCTTCAACCTGTTCGTCAAAGCCATGGCGATCGTCGCGGACGGCCGCTTGGGTAAGATCCAGCAAGTGCAAGCCGCGATCGGTGGCGCTCCAAGAAGCCCATCGATTCCTGTTGCAAAAGTACCTGCGGAACTAAATTGGGACCGATGGCTTGGCCCCGCACCTGCCTGTGACTACCGAAAACTCGCACCAACGGGTGGCAAGGGCCGCCCGAAAACGAACTGCCACTACGAATTCCGGTGGTGGTACGAGTACTCTGGTGGCAAGCTGACAGACTGGGGAGCACATCATGTCGATATTTGCAATTGGGCATTGAAGCTGAACGGTCAGACGGCAGGACCACTTTCAATCAGTGGTGAAGCAAAGCACCCCGTCGAATTCAAGAATGGGATTGCGGTTCAAAAAAACCAATACAATACGGCAACTGCTTTCAACTTTTCCGTTCAATATCCCGGCGGTACCGAAATGATTATCCGCCATGATACCGACAACGGTGTCTTGATCACGGGTGACAAAGGACGCATTTTTGTAAATCGGCGCAAGCTTACAGGCAAGCCGGTTGAAGAATTGGCTGACAATCCACTGCCAGAAGATGCGATTAGCAAGGTCTACAAAGGGCTACCAATGGAGCGCAATGAACGCAGTGCCCACTGGGCGAATTTCTTGCACTGTGTTCGGGAACGAAAAGAGCCGATTTCCGATGTCCACTCACACATGCAAATGCTGAATGTATGCCATTTGGCAGGTATCGCAGCACGGCTTGGACGCAATTTGAAATGGGACGACAGTACAGAAAGGATTGTCGGTGACACCGAAGCCGATTCATTCTTGTCTCGCCCCTACCGTGAAGGCTACGAGATTGAAATGTCTGAAAAGGTAAACGCTTAAACGGCTGCCACGCGACCGCCAAGTCGGTTCGCAACCGTTCCATAGTGGACAAGACAACGAGTTTTTAATTTTGCTCAAAAGCTGTCCACTATGGTCTTGGGGCAAACAAGACGAGTCCAGCACTTTTCGATTCGAGTGCAGACTCAAATGAGAGCGGCGCGAGTGCTTGCCTTTTTATGCCAGGGAAACGACCGCGTTTACATGCCTCGATCGCGAAGCTGACGCTGAAGATCATCCGCAATGGACGTGAGTTCATCGACACTCAAATTGTCCAGTGGCGTCACTGGCACTTTGAGCAAACTAGCCAGCGTTTCAATTTGCCCGATGATCTTACCTTCCGCCTTCCCTTCGGCGAATCCTTTAGCGAATCCTTTAGCAAACCCTTCGGCGAATCCTTTAGCGAATCCTTCGGCGAACCCTTCCGCTCTACCGCGTGTCTCGCCGTCTGCGGTTG